>NZ_JAUZMZ010000109.1:0-16627 GCF_036327435.1 Rhodococcus chondri
CAAGGGGGGCGTGGTCCCCACCGACCGCGACGCAGCCGTGGAGCACCGGGAAAGTGGGAATGGCCGGGGCCTCACACCTGGCCACCATGCAGTGGTACACCGCAGCGCAGAATCCGCCGCACCTCGCCGCCATCGCCCCGTGGGACGGCATCAGCGACCCCTACCGTGACACCCTCACCCACGGCGGAATCCCGGAGACCCGCCACTGCGAGTTCTGGTACCGGGCCATGCACATGGGTTCACGTTCGGCGGTGTCGTCGATGCGCCGGCTCACCCCGTGGCTGTTGCGCCACTTCCCGGACCGCTTCCGGCACGTCGCCGCGCCACCGGAACTCGAGGACGTCACCATCCCGGCGCTCGTGGGCGTGTCGTGGTCCGACCAGGGTCCGCGCACCCGCGGCTCGATCCGGGCGTTCACCCGGCTCGGGTCGCCCGACAAATGGCTCTACACGCACGGCCGCAAGGGATGGCAGACGTTCTACGGTTCCGAAGTACTCGATGTGCAGCGACGATTCTTCGACCATTTCCTCAAGGGCGAGGACAACGGTTTCCACGCGGTGCCGTGGGTCCGCCTCGAAACGCGCCATGACCTGCGCACCTATTCCGAACGCTTCGAAGAGCAATGGCCCGTCCCCGGCACCCATTACGTCCCGCTCTATCTCGACCACGGCACCGGTTGCCTCGATACCGAACTTCCCGAGGAATCCTCGCGTGCCCGCACCTTCCCGGTCGCGGGCGACGAACTGACCTTCAGCGCGACGTTCGACGAGGACACCGAGATCAGCGGGCACGCGGCGCTACGGCTGTGGGTGGAGGCGAAGGACGCCAACGACATGGACCTGTTCGTCGGCCTGAAGAAGCTCGCCGCGGACGGCCGCGAGGTGTGGTTCGAAGGGCATGCCGGATTCGAGGAAGCCTTTGTGGCGCACGGCTGGATCCGGGCCTCGCACCGGGCGTTGGACCCGGAGGCGTCGACGGCGTACCTACCGGTCCTCGACCCGGCCAAGCACTGGCCGCTGCTGCCGGGACAGATCGTGCCCGTCGACATCGAGATCATGCCGCACAGCACCTTCTTCGAAGCCGGGTCGACGCTCGTACTGGTGGTCGCCGGGCACGACCTCGACTCCAATCAGAAGGTCGGGCACGACCGAACCGTCAACCAGGGCTTCCACATCGTGCATTCGGGCGGGCAATTCGATTCGCACCTGCTGCTGCCCGTGGTCGATCCGTCGCGGCCGGACCCGCAGCCCTGCGAAGAACCCGGGAACGAAGTATCCGACAACACCGAGATCACCGCGATGCCCATGCTGTGGACCGGCTTCCCACAGCGTCTGCGGGCCGGACTGTAAGCCGCCACCGCCGCGTACTACCGTCGGTGAGGTGCGCACCGAATCGCAACGCTCCCGCATCGAGACGTTCCACGTCATGGACGTGTGGAGGGCCGCCGCGCAACGGCAGCGCACCCACGGCGACGTTCTGAGTCTGGCGGCCGGCCAGCCGTCGACACCCGCACCCGTTCCGGTGCTGCGCGCGACGCGTCTCGCGGTCGACGCCGAACTGCTGGGCTACACCGAAACGTTCGGCATCCTGCCGCTGCGTGAAGCGATCGCCGGGTATCACCGCGACCGGTACGGGCTGTCCGTGGATGCCGACGACGTCGTCGTCACCACCGGTTCCTCCGGTGCGTTCACCCTGTTGTTCCTTGCCGCGTTCGACCCCGGAGACACGGTCGTCGTCGCCCGCCCCGGCTACCCGGCGTACCGCAACACTCTCGCCGCACTGGGATGCGACGTCGTCGAACTCGACTGTGGTCCGCAGACCCGCTATCAGCCGACCGTCGAAATGCTCGAGGCGCTGGACACACCCCCGGCGGGCTTGATCGTCGCCAGTCCCGCCAACCCGACCGGCACCATGATCGACCCGGACGAACTCGCGGCGCTGGCGCGCTGGTGCGACGAGCACGACGCCCTTCTCATCTCCGACGAGATCTACCACGGCATCGAGTTCGGGACCCCGGGTTCGCCCGCGACGTCGTCGGCGTGGGCGACCTCTCGGGAATCGGTCGTGGTCGGCTCTGTGTCGAAGTACTTCTCGATGACCGGGTGGCGTCTCGGGTGGGTGCTCGTCCCCGAATCGTTGCGTCCGGCGCTGCAACGCCTCGCGTCCAACATGACGGTGTGCCCCCCGTCGATCTCGCAGTTCGGGGCGATCGAAGCGTTCGGCGCCGAAGCGCGCACCGAGCTCGACGGTCACGTCGCGCGGTATGCCACGAACCGGGAGCTGCTGCTGACGGGGCTACCCGACCTCGGCATCACGAAGCTCGCCCCGGCCGACGGCGCCTTCTACGTGTACGCCGACATCGCACACCTGCTCGAGGACGAGACCTCGACGGCGTGGTGTGCGCGGCTGCTGCACGACACCGGTCTCGCGCTCGCGCCGGGCGTCGACTTCGACACCGTGCGGGGCGACGAGACGGTGCGGCTGTCCTTCGCCGGATCCACCGCAGACATCGATGCGGCGCTGGATCGGCTCGCGGGGTGGCTTCCGGTGCGGTGACGGCGCGCCGGGCGGTTACTTCCCGGACGCGATGATCTGCGCGATGTTGCGTTCGGCCAGCGCCGCGATCGTCAGCGACGGATTCGCAGTTCCGGTGCTGCCCGGAATCAACGCGCCGTCCACCACATACAGCCCGGGGTGTCCGTGTACGCGGCCGTAGCCGTCGGTCGCCTCACCGAGCACGACCCCGCCGAGCGGGTGCGCGGTGAACGAGGCGTTGACGTCCTCCGCCATGGGTGGGACACCGGCGATCGTGCCGCCCGCCCGGGCCATGGCGTTGTGCACCGTTCGCAGCGCGTCGACACTCGCGCGTTCTCCACCGGCGGGCCAGTTCACCACTGCCCGATCGGCCGCGGCGTCGTACACGACGTCGGCCCGGGCCGGATCGAGCGTCATGCCGAGCGAGGCGAGCATGCCGACATCCTTCGCCGTGCCCGCGACGAACCAGTTCTCCAGGCTCACCGGCATTCCGGACACGTCGTCGACGATGCGCGAGGCGGACGGGGCGCCCTGATCGCCGCCGAAACCGCCGGTCAACGCCACCGAACGGACGAGGACGGCGTCGCCGTTGGTTCCCCATCCGCGACCGACGTGCTCGTTCAAATCGGGAAGCGACCCGGTGTGGCGGGCTTTGACGAGGAGTTCGGTGGTGCCGATGGAACCGGCACCGAGCACGAGACGGTCGCAGGTGAGGGTGTCGGTGCGCAGCACCGCACCGGTCGGGTCGACGACCTGGACGTCCACCCGGTACCGGCCGTCGCGCTCCTGTCCCACCGACAACACCTTGTGGGCATGGCACACCAGGGCGCGGCCGGTGGCTTCGGCGGCGGGAATGTAGTTCTGGGTCAGGTCGAACTTCGCGCCGTTCGAATTGCCGAGATTGCTCTCACCGGCCACGGCCGAGCGGCGCACGGCGCCGGCCAGTTCGGCATGCACCACGTCCCAGTCCCAGATCCCGTCGATGCGGTGCGGGGTGTAGCCGGCGGCACGGGCATCGTCGTCCCAGCGGCGCGAGTGGGTGAATTCGGCGGCGTGGTAGATGTCGTCGGGCATCGGGTCGAGTCGCAGCATCGACCGGACCTTCGGATACCAGGACGACTCCATTTCCGCGTAGCTCAGCCGATCGCCGAACACCTGCTCGAAGAACCGTCGTTCCGGCGCGATCATCACGCCGGTGAACACGACGGAGCCGCCGCCGACCGCGGCACCCCTCCATACCGACATGTTGGGGTAGTCCACCACGTCGAGGACACCGGCGAAGTCGTCGCACACCACCGGGAGACCGGTCGGGCCGGTGAAGTCGGTGCGGTGGTAGTAGCCACGGCCGTCGGCGAGGAGATCGGTCGTGAAGATCTCGCGCCGCGGATCGCGCGGCCAGCGGAAACCGCGTTCGAGCACGGTCACCCGGCTGCCTGCCTCCGCGAGCCGCAACGCCGCCGCGCTGGCGCCGAAGCCGGAACCGACCACGATCACCTCCGAATGCGCGGGCGCGGCCGGTGGCGGGGCGAACAGTTCGGGCACGAGACGCCGGTACTCGTCGAGCCCGACCGGGAGGGCGTCCGCGACACGAAGGTGGGGACCGGCCAGGCTCGTGCCGGCTGCAGCCGCACCGAGTACAGATGCCTGCAGGAACCGACGTCGTTTCATCCGGTCTCGCTCCGATCGCGGTGACAAAAGGGCGGGGAACGACGGCCGTTTTCCCCGTGCTGCGGCGACAGCGGCCTAATCGTACCGGTCGGTCTCTGTTTCCGTTCTCCCCTGGTGAGCGGTGTCGTACTGTCACCATGGCAATGTGTCGATTGCTGCCACCCCCAAGGGAGAGCGGCGCCGCCAGGCGCTGGTCGAGGCTGCCGCCGACCTGATTCTCGAAGGCGGAATCGACACCGTGCGGCACCGTGCCGTGGCGACCCGAGCACACCTTCCACTGGCATCGACGACGTACTACTTCGAGTCTCTCGGCGACCTCGTCGCATGCGCGATGCACTTCAACATCGTGCGGGAACTCGAAGTCATGCGCGCACGGGTGCGCGACGTGCCGCACAGTCCCCGCAGTGTCGAGTCCACCGCCGATCTCATCGTCGATCTGCTGGTGGGGCCGCGGGACGTCGGTGACTCCGAACGCGAACAACTCTCATCTGCCGGTACGAACGGTATGTGGCGACGGCCAGGCATCCCGAATTGCGGGACGTGCAGCTGTACATGCGCGCGGAGATCGACGACCTGCTCACCGACCTCCTCGAGCGGTGCGGACGGACGGTGCATCCGCAACAACTGCGCAAGCTGGTGGCCATCGTGGACGGCGCGGTCCTCGGTGGGCTCGGAGAACTCGATCCCGATCCCAGGAGCCTGGCGAGGGGAATCCTGCTCGAGGTCGTCGAGAGCGTCGCACCGCCCGCCGACGAGTGACCCGGGGCACGGACCGTAAACTGACCTATCGTGAGCAGCATCCCGAACGTCCTCGCTACCCGCTACGCCAGTCCCGAATTGCGCCGGCTGTGGTCGCCGGAGCACAAGATCGTGCTCGAGCGGCAGCTGTGGATCGCCGTGCTGCGGGCCCAGGCGGAGCTGGGGATCGAGGTGCCCGACGCGGCGATCGCCGACTACGAGCGGGTGCTCGAGCAGGTCGATCTCGATTCCATCGCCGCACGCGAACGCGTCACCCGCCACGACGTGAAGGCGCGGATCGAGGAGTTCAACGCGCTCGCCGGCCACGAACACGTGCACAAGGGCATGACCAGCCGAGACCTGACCGAGAACGTCGAGCAGCTGCAGATCCTCCGCTCGCTCGAGCACGTGCACGGTCACGGGGTCGCGGTGGCCGCCCGCCTGGCCGAGCATGCCGCCGAGTACTCGTCGCAGGTGATGGCCGGCCGCTCACACAACGTCGCGGCGCAGGCCACGACTCTCGGCAAGCGGTTCGCGTCCGCAGCCGACGAGCTGATCATCGCCCTGCAGCGCGTCCGCGAACTGATCGACCGCTACCCGCTGCGCGGCATCAAGGGCCCGATGGGCACGGCCCAGGACATGCTCGACCTGCTCGGGGGTGACGCCGGCAAGCTCGAACTCCTCGAGCGCAAGGTCGCCGAGCACCTCGGGTTCTCGCACGTGTTCACGAGCGTCGGTCAGGTGTATCCCCGTTCGCTCGATCACGACGCGCTGTCGGCACTCGTCCAGGTCGGTGCCGGTCCGTCCTCGCTCGCCCACACCATCCGTCTGATGGCGGGCCACGAACTGGTCACCGAAGGCTTCCAGCCCGGCCAGGTGGGTTCGTCGGCGATGCCGCACAAGATGAACACCCGCTCGTGCGAGCGCGTCAACGGTCTGCAGGTCGTGCTGCGCGGTTACGCGTCGATGGCTGCCGAACTGGCCGGTGCGCAGTGGAACGAGGGCGACGTGTTCTGCTCGGTGGTGCGCCGTGTCGCGCTGCCCGACGCATTCTTCGCGATCGACGGTCAGATGGAGACGTTCTTGACGGTGCTCGCCGAGTTCGGGGCATACCCCGCGGTGATCGACAAGGAACTGATCCGGTACCTGCCGTTCCTCGCGACGACCAAGGTGCTCATGGCCGCGGTCCGTGCCGGGGTCGGTCGCGAAACCGCGCACGAGGTCATCAAGGAGCATGCGGTCGCGGTTGCTCTGGCGATGCGTGAGGACGGCCGCGAACCGGATCTGCTCGATCGGCTCGCGGCCGACGAGCGGTTGCCCCTCGACCGTGCCGCGCTCGACGCCGCTCTCGCCGACCGATCGGCGTTCATCGGTGCGGCGGAGGCACAGGTCGGTGGAGTCGTCGCCGCGGTAGAAGAATTGGTGGCGCAGTATCCCGAGGCAGCCGCCTACGCACCTGCGCCTATTTTGTAGAACGCGATTCTCTGAATCGAGGCCGATCGGCTACCGGGGGAGTGTTCGATGGGGGTAGCTGCAACAACAGGGGAGACAACGGTGTCGGAAAAAACGGGTCTGGTCAAAACGGGTCCGGAAAAGTCGGGAACCACCGGGCGGATCCGTGACGCGGAGCGAACACGAGAAGCGCTGCTCGACGCTGCGCTCGAAGTGTTCCTCAGGGACGGGTACGCGACGGCCGCGACGGAAGAAATCGTGGCCGTGGCAGGGGTGACCCGTGGCGCGCTCTACCACCACTTTGCGAACAAGCGCGACCTGTTTCGCGGAGTGATCATGCGCATCCAGAAGGAGGCCGAGGAAAGCCTCGTTCCGGAGGAGCCGGTGGACGACCCGTGGGAGGGGTTCACGGCAGCGGTCCTCGCATCTCTCGATGCGGTGTACGACCAGGCGACCCGCCGGCTGCTGCTGATCGAAGCTCCGGCCGTGCTCGGTTGGGCGGAAGTGCGTGAAACGCATCGTAATTCGAGCCTTCGCAGTCTCGAACGAATGCTGGTGGCGGTAGATCCCGAAGAGACCGAGTCGTCCATACGGACATCGGTGCTCGCGCACCTCCTCGTCGCGGCCGTCGAAGAGGCGATGCTGTACCTCGCGCACAGCGACGATCCGGCGCGCGACCGTCCGCAGGTGCAGGCGCAGTTGCTGAAGATTCTCGCGGTGGTCCGGAAGCCCGCAGTCAGCGCGTAGGCGATGCCCGGGGTGCGCTCAGCGCGTAGGCGGAGTTTGTGCGTGAGACGCTGACGGTGTGAGTGACTGTATTTTCTGTGCGATCGTCGCCGGCACCGCGCCGGCAAGTGTTGTGCTCGACGAGTCCGATGTACTCGCGTTCATGGATATCCGTCCTTTTACCCCGGGTCATCTGCTGGTCGTGCCGAAGCGGCATGCGTCGGGACTGGCGCAGCTCGATCCCGAGGACGGAGCCAAGGTGTTCGCGGCCGGTCAGCGCATCGCGACGGCACTGCGGTCGAGTGCTCTGCCCGTCGACGGCGTCAATCTCTTTCTCGCCGACGGTGTAGCCGCGGGTCAGGAAGTGTTCCACGTGCACCTGCACGTCGTGCCGCGCACCGCGCGGGACGGTTTCGGGGTACGCGCGAATGCGCAGAGCCCGACCCGCACCGTGCTGGACGGGACCGCCGACGCGATCAGGTCTGCACTGGGGTCCGACGGCGCGTGAGTCCTGTAGTGCCCGAGGTTTCTGTAGTGCCCGAGGTTGCAGTGGCAGCCGCATATCTGCAGCCGATCGCTCCGGTCGGTGGTTCGGTGGCGTGGTCGGCTCTCGTCGCGGTCCTGCCGTTGCTGAGCATGCTCGTCCTGCTTGCGGTGTTCCGGGTGAAGTCTCATGCCGCGGCGGCTGCCGCGTTGGTGGTGGCTCTCGTGCTCGCGGTGGTGGTGTACGAAATGCCTCCGCTCTCTGCGGTGAGCGCCGGCCTGGAGGGGGCGGCTTTCGGTGTCTTTCCGATCATGTGGACGGTGCTGGGCGCCGTATGGGTGTATCGGCTCACGGTCGAGTCCGGTCATTTCGATGTGCTGACGCGCGCGTTCGCGCGGGTTTCCCCGGACCCCCGGATCCTGACGATCGTCATTGCCTTCCTGTTCGGAGCGCTGCTCGAGGCGGTGGCCGGTTTCGGGACCCCGATCGTGGTGTCGACCGTTGTGCTGATCGGAGCGGGATTGCCGCCGGTGCGGGCCGCCGCGGCGGCACTGCTCGCGAACTCGGTGGTGACACCGCTGGGTGTGATGGGCACTCCGATCCTCACCATGTCGAAGGTGTCGGAGATTCCGGTCGAGGAGATCGGGCCGGTCGTCGCCCGGCAGGTCTGCCTGCTCGCCGTGTTCGTGCCGCTGCTCCTGGTTGCCGTGGTTGGCGGGGCTCGCGGTGTTCGGCAGGTGTGGCCCGCGGCGCTCGTCGTCGGTGTCGCGTTCGGGTCTGCGCAGTTCTTGTGTGCCAGCTATCTCGCTGTGGGGCTGAGCAACATCGCGGCGGCGGCCGCGGGACTGCTTGCCCTGCTCGTGTTGCTGAGGGTATGGACGCCGCAGTCTGTCGCCGCACGACGGGCTCCGGAACGTGCCTACGACACGCCGCGGCACACCGTCGAGGCGTTCGCGCCGTACGCCCTGATCGTGGTCGTGTTCCTGCTGACCCGTACCGGTCCGATCGAAGCGGTGCTGGCGCACACCACGGTCCCGTTCTCGTGGCCGGGCCTCGACGTGCGCACGGCGTCGGGTGATGTCCCGGCTGCCGAGACATTCACCTTCAACCCGCTCACGGCTCCGGGGACGCTGGTCTTCGCTGCCGGGCTGGTGTCCATCGCGGTGCTGCGAGTTCAGGTGGGCGACGCGGCCCGGTGTCTCGCTGCGGCCGTCGTCCAGTTGCGCTGGTCGTTTGCGACCGTCACGGCAGTGCTGGCGCTGGCATATGTGATGAACCTGTCGGGGCAGACCGCGACGATCGGGCAGTTCCTGGCGGGTGCCGGGGCGGCGTTCGCCCTGCTGTCGCCGTTGCTGGGCTGGCTCGGCGTGGTGGTGACCGGCTCGAACACCGCATCCAATGCGATGTTCGGAAACCTGCAGGTGTCGGCGGCCCAGCAGGCCGGTTCGAATCCCACTGTGCTCGTGGCGGGCAACATGGCGGGCGGCAGCGCCGGCACTCCGATCGCACTGCAGAACCTGGCGCTCGTGTCGTCGGTGAAGGGTCTGGCGGGCAGGGACGGTCTGCTGTTGCGGCGGTTGTGGCCGATCAGTCTCGCCGCGGTGGCACTGCTGGCTGTGCTGGTGTGGTTGCAGACGACGGACGTGCTGTCGTGGATGGTTGTCTGACGTTCCACTACGGTGATCTTGTGGTCCGCTCACAACCGATCCTGACGCCGCTCACCGAGGCCGCGATCTTTCTGGTGCTCACCTTCGAGGAGGGTGCCGAAGACGCCGTACGAGATCTTCTCGAAGACCTGTCCGGGCTGCGCCGCTCCGTCGGGTTCCGCGTTCCGGACGGAGGGTTGTCCTGTGTGACGGGCATCGGGTCGGGGGCATGGGATCGGCTGTTCTCGGGTCCGCGACCGTCAGGTCTGCACGAGTTCGTGCCGCTTCACGGCGACCGCCATCACGCCCCGGCAACTCCCGGCGACCTGCTGTTCCACCTGCGCGCCTCGACCATGGATCTGTGCTTCGAACTCGCCGCGAAGATCAACGACCGGTTGCGCGGTGTCGCGACCGTGGTCGACGAAACGCACGGCTTCCGTTACTTCGAGCGCCGCGATCTGCTGGGCTTCGTCGACGGCACCGAGAATCCCGAGGAAGACGAAGCGGCCGAAGCTGCTCTCGTCGGCGCCGATGATCCCGACTTCGCGGGTGGCAGCTACGTCATCGTCCAGAAGTATCTGCACGACCTGTCGTCGTGGAATGCTCTCACCGTCGAAGAGCAGGAACGGGTGATCGGACGGACGAAGCTCGACGACATCGAGCTCGACGACGACGTCAAACCGGCCGATTCACATGTCGCTCTGAACACGATCGTCGATGACGACGGCGAGGAACGTCAGATCCTGCGGGCCAACATGCCCTTCGGGAGTTTCGGTGCCGACGAATTCGGCACGTACTTCATCGGGTATTCGGCGTCCCCCGACGTGACCGAGCAGATGCTGCGGAACATGTTCGTCGGCGATCCGGTCGGCAACTCCGACCGCATCCTCGACTTCTCCACGGCGGTGACAGGTTCGTTGTTCTTCTGCCCGTCCCTGGAGTTTCTCGACGATCTCCCGCCTGCGCCGGGCGAATCCGGTGGGCACGACGACGACGGCGACAACATCGATGGCAGCACCCCGACGCCCGCCCGAGACGGATCCCTCGGAATCGGCCCTCTGACAAGGAGTTCCACGTTATGAACAATCTCTACCGCGATCTCGCTCCGATCACCGCCGCCGCGTGGGCCGAGATCGAGGAGGAGGCGGCCCGCACGTTCAAGCGGCACGTGGCGGGCCGCACGGTGGTCGACTTCTCGGGCCCGCACGGAACCGATTTCGCCGCAGTCGGTCTCGGTCGTACCCGCGAAATCGATTCGCCGGCTGCGGGTGTGCGGGCGCGTCAGCACCGAGTGGCGCCGGTTGTCGAACTGCGGGTGCCGTTCACGCTGTCGCGCGAGGAGATCGACAACGTCGAACGCGGTGCGCGCGACATGGATCTCGATGCGGTGAAGGACGCAGCAAAGCAGATCGCGTTCGCCGAAGACCGCGCGATCTTCGAGGGATATTCCGCCGCGGGGATCGAGGGCATCCGCACATCGTCGACCAATGCCGCACTGCATCTGCCCGCGGATCCGCGGGACATCCCCGAGACCATCAGCCAGGCACTGTCGGAACTGCGGCTCGCAGGTGTCGGCGGGCCCTACTCGGTGTTGCTGAGCGCCGACGAGTTCACGAAGGTCAGCGAGACGTCGGACCACGGTTACCCGATCCGGGAGCAGATCCGGCGGCTCATCGACGGCGACATCATCTGGGCGCCCGCGATCGACGGAGCCTTCGTGATCACCACACGAGGTGGCGACTACGACCTTCAGGTCGGCCAGGATCTGTCGATCGGCTACCTGTCCCACGACAGCGAGAATGTGCAGTTGTATTTCCAGGAGACGCTGACGTTCCTCGTCTACACCGGTGAGGCGTCCGTTGCGCTGATCTCGCCCCGTTAGAGGACAGCGGGGAGTTTCCGTCGTGCCGGTCAGCGCCGGTGGGACTCCGCGGCCTTCAGTGCCGCCGCGTTGACGCGCGTGAGGACCTTGTGCAGTTCCTCGAGTTCGGCGATGTCCACCCCGAGCGCGGCGACAACCTGTTCCGGGACCGCCTCGGCTCGGGTCCGCAGCGCGCGGCCCGTGTCCGTGAGGTCGACGACGAGCTGCCGTTCGTCGACCGCGCTGCGGGTGCGGGAGATGAGTGCGAGTGCTTCGAGCCGCTTGAGCAGCGGCGACAGGGTCGGTGAGTCGAGTTGGAGCAGCGCACCGATGTCTTTGACCGAGAGCGGGGCCTGCTCCCACAGGACGAGCATGACCAGGTACTGCGGGTGCGTCAGCCCCAGCGGCTCGAGGATGGGCCGGTAGACCGACAGGACTGCCCGGTTCGCAACGGAAAGCGCAAAACATACCTGGCGGTCGAGGGTGAGAGTGTCGCCATCGAGGACGGGTGTGGGCTGGGCCGGTATGTGTTCGGTGGGTGCGTGCCGGTCGGGTGCGTGCGAGGTGGGGATGTCGACGCTCATGGGCCGACCATACCCAAGCCGGTACCCGGCGCTACACCCGACAGGTCGTGCGCTATTCGATCGCGCCCACCGGGAAATCGCCGATCACGGGGTGTAGTCGGGGTAATCGGTATGCAGCAGGAGGTAACCGGTGACGTTCTCCTTCAGCCATTCGTCGCTTTCCCCGGGTGTCACGCTGTCGCAGACCGCGTCGCCTTCGATGCAGATTCGCTGAACGTCGATGGTGCCGAAGTTGTCGCGGCCCCCACCGAGGGTCACTCCCGGGATCACCTCGCCGGGGAAGCGGGTCTCGACTCCGCGGATGTCGCGCGGGTCGGAGTACAGGATCCCGCGAATCTGCTGCGGCGGAACGGATCCATCGGCGGCGATCTCGGCGAGCACGTCGCCCGCGATCGATGCGCCCTGCGAATAGCCGAGGATGACGAGTTCGGAGTCCGGGCACGAACTGTGCCGGACTTTGATGGTCTCTCGCAGGCGTTGGTGTCCGACCTCCTTCGACCTGTCGTACGCGATGGCCTCTTCGTCGCTGGAACCGGAGTCGGGAAGCGGCACCACCACCGCGGGGTAGCGGATGTGTTCGACGATGGTGCCGGGTGCGCGGTAGCGGGCGGAGATCTCGGCGAGGGGGGAGTCGGGATCGATGGAATCGGGGGAGTCGAAGTTCTTCGTCCCATCGACAGCGAGGACATAACGATCGGGGCAGGGCGACTGCTCTTCGGCGGATGCTGTCGCCGCGGTCAGCACGACCGTTCCCGCTGCCGCGATGAGGGCAGTCGCCAGCAGGCCCACGGCGTGGCGGAACGTGCGGTCTATGCCGGACATGGCGAATTCTCCCCTGTGGCTGCCCCGACGGCGATTGTGATGGCTGAACACTACCGACCAAGTGCTTTGTGTGCACATCCCACACGTCGCGTTTCGGAGTGGTATTGATAACAATCCGAGTGGGCTGTACGACCCAAGCTGCTGCTCGGGGCCGATGGCTCACCGTGTGATTTCCGGCAGACTCGGGCGGAGGCCATCGGGAGATCCGCCTCGTTCGAATCCCTATGCAGGACAATGTGTTACATGAACCTCGGTGGACGCACTGCTGTGTTTCCATCCGTGCGACTACGGGTCGGTGCGCTTCGGCTCCTCGGGATTCGAGGTTTCGAGGTGACGTATAACTACAGGATGCCAAGCTCCCACGACGAAAACGGCCTCGACGAGGCGCCGCCGTCGATGGCGCCGTCGTCGATACTGCGCGAACTGCCGGTCACCGAACGCGGCCTCCGTACCCGACGCGCGCTGGTGTCGGCCGCACGAACGGTCTTCGAGCGATCGGGATATCTCGACACGCGCCTGGCCGACATCACCAGGGAAGCCAAGTGCTCGTCCGGCACGTTCTACACCTACTTCTCCAGCAAGGAAGAGATCTTCGCCGCGGTCCTGGAGATGGTCCAGGAGGACATGCTGCATCCCGGTATGCCGCACGTGGCCGACGACGACGATCCTGCCGCGGTGATCGAGGCCAGCAACCGCGCCTACCTCGAGGCCTATCGGCGCAACGCGAAACTCATGGGGCTGCTCGAGCAGGTCGCGAACATCGACCCGGTGTTTCGTGTGCTTCGTCAGCGGCGGGCCGACACGTTCATTCGCCGCAATGCGCGCAGCATCGCAGATCTGCAGAAACGGGGTCTCGCGGACGACGCCGTGAATCCGCTTCTCGCGTCGCGCGCCCTGTCCGGGATGATCAGCCGGCTCGCATTCGCCCAGTTCGTCGGCGATGCGGAGCAGGAACCCGAGCGCGACGAGCAGGTCTCCATGGATGAACTCGTCGAGGCGGTGACCCGGCTCTGGGTGAACGCCCTGCAGATTCCACGCCGCTGACCTCGCAGTGCAGCCGACCAGTTGAAATTGACGCCGGTTTCAACTTATAGTCCGTGTCACATGGACCACGTCTTTCGGGGGTGCTCGTGAAGGTTGCAGGCAAGGTCGCAGTCGTTACCGGCGGTGGCGGGGGGATCGGCGGCGCTCTCGCCGCCCGGCTCGTGCGAGACGGTGCCCGGGTGGTCGTGGCAGATCTGAACGCCGAGGCGGCACAAACGGTAGTGGACGCGATCGTTGCGGACCATCCTGGTAGCGCGGTCGCCGTCGGCGCCGACGTCTCCGACACCGCACAGATCCGGCAGCTGATCGAGCGAGCCGAATCCGAATTCGCGCCGGTGGACCTGTATTTCGCGAACGCAGGCGTTACCGGCCCGCCCGGGCTGGATGTCGACGACGCCGCGTGGGAACAGGCTTTCGACGTCAACCTGCGCGCACACATCCGCGCGGCGAAGCTGTTGGTCCCGGGATGGCTGGACCGCGGCGAAGGCTACTTCGTCAGCACGGCGTCCGCGGCCGGACTGCTCACCCAGCTCGGGTCGGCCACCTATTCGGTCACCAAGCATGCCGCCGTCGGGTTCGCCGAGTGGTTGTCGGTGACCTACGGGGACCGAGGTGTGCGGGTCAGTTGCGTGTGCCCGATGGGGGTGAACACGGCGTTGCTGTTCTCGGGCGAGCAGTCCGGGAGCACGCTCGGCAGCCTCGGTACGCGCGCGGTCACCTCGGCCGGGGCGGTGCTCGAACCCGACGACGTCGCCGAGATCGTGCTCGCGGGTGTCGAGGAGGAGCGGTTCCTGATCCTTCCGCATCCGGAGGTGCTCGAGTTGTACCGGCACAAGGGCGCCGACTACGACCGCTGGCTGCACGGCATGCGCCGTTACCAGCGGTCCCTGCTCGCAGAGTCCTGACAGAACCCGTCTCACCGAACTTCGAGGAGTCCTCGTGTCCCTGTTCGCAACATCGGAACGTGCCGAGAAATATCGGGCGGACCTGCTGGAATTCATGGATTCGCACATCTATCCCGCCGAGGCCGTCTACGCCCGGCAGATGGCCGAATCCGGCGACCCGCACTTCCAGCCACCGGTGATGGAAGAGCTCAAGGCCGAAGCGCGCAATCGGGGGCTGTGGAACCTCTTCCACCCGCATCCCGAATGGGGACCGGGACTGTCCAACCTCGAATACGCGCCGCTCGCGGAGATCATGGGACGCAGTCCGCTCGCGTCGGAGGCATGCAACTGCAACGCCCCGGATACCGGCAACATGGAAGTGCTCACCCTATTCGGCACCGACGAGCACAAGAAGAAGTACCTCGAGCCGTTGCTCGACGGCACGATGGCGTCGGCGTTCGCGATGACCGAACCGGACGTTGCGAGCTCGGATGCCACCAATATCGAGATGTCCATGGTGCGCGACGGTGACGATTACGTACTCAACGGCCGAAAGTGGTTCGCGTCGAACGCGTTGCACAAGAACTGCCGGGTGATGATCGTGATGGGCAAGACGGACCCCACCGCGCCGGTGCACCGGCAGCAGTCGATGATGGTCGTTCCCATCGACGCTCCGGGAGTTACCGTCGTGCGGAACCTGCCGGTGTTCGGATACCACGATCGCGAAGGCCACGCCGAAATCCTGTTCGAGGACGTGCGGGTCCCGTCGACGGATGTGCTCAAAGGGGAGGGGGAGGGCTTCGCGATCAGTCAGGCCCGCCTCGGCCCGGGGCGTATCCACCACTGCATGCGGGCCATCGGTGTAGCCGAGCGGGCACTCGAACTGCTGTGCAAGCGTGCGCAATCGCGGATCACATTCGGCAGGCCCATCAGCGACAACGCGAACATCCAGGATTGGATCGCGGAGGCCCGCATCGAGATCGAGATGATCCGGCTGCTGACCCTCAAAGCTGCGTACCTGATGGACACCGTCGGCAACAAGGAAGCCCGCACCGAGATCGCGGCCATCAAGGTCGCCGCCCCGAACATCGCGCTGAAGATCGTCGACCGCGCGATTCAGGTACACGGTGGGGGTGGCGTGACCGACGACTTCCCCCTCGCGATGGCCTGGGCGCACCTGCGCACCCTGCGTCTGGCGGACGGCCCCGACGAAGTGCACAAGCGCGCCATCGCGAGGCAGGAACTGCGCAAGTACCGGGAACAGAAGGCGACGGTGAGCTGAGTTGGGCCAGGCGCGGCCGGCGTCCGACTCCGAGGTCGTGGGCCTCGATCCTGTTGCGGTGACCGACTGGATTCGCAGCCTCGATCATGACGGTGGTCCGCTGGAATGTGCACCGCCGCTGAGCTTTCAGCGTATCGGACTCGGGCAGTCGAACCTGACGTACCTCGTCCGCGACCGTGAGGACCGGCGATGGGTGCTGCGCCGACCACCGCTGGGTGAGCTGCTGGCGTCGGCCCACGACGTGGCCCGGGAAGCACGAATCCTGTCCGCGCTCGGAAGCACAGAGGTTCCGACGCCGCGGGTCTTCGGGCTCACGCGTGATCCTCGGATCACCGACGCCCCGCTCCTGCTTATGGAGTTCGTCGACGGGCTCGTCGTCGACCGGATGCCGGTCGCCGAATCGTTGACACCGCAAAGGCGCCGCGACATCGCCCTGTCGATGGTGCGCACCCTCGCGAAGATCCACGCCGTCGACATCGACGCTGTCGGGCTGTCGGACCTCGCGAGCCACAAGCCCTATGCCCAGCGGCAGCTCAAACGGTGGAGCGGACAGTGGGAACAGTCGAAGACGAGGGAGCTTCCGGACCTCGACGACCTCACCCGCCGCTTGACGGCAGCCGTGCCGGAGCAACGTGAAGTGACGCTCGTGCACGGCGACTTCCACCTGCGCAACGTGATCACCTCTCACGAGACCGGTGACGTGGTCGCCGCGCTCGATTGGGAGCTGTCGACGCTCGGAGATCCGCTGGCCGACATGGGAAGCCTGCTGGCCTACTGGTCCGAGAAGGGCGAAGAGACAGCGGGAGACTTTCCGGCGTCGCAACTCGACGGCTTCCCGGATCGCGCCGAACTCGCGCAGGTGTACCTCGACGAAACCGGCCGCGATCCCGCGGCCCTGCAG
>NZ_JAUZMZ010000010.1:0-56820 GCF_036327435.1 Rhodococcus chondri
TCGCTCGCCTGGTACGGCGAGATCGGCAAGCGCACCGAGCCGTTGTCCGGTCTGTGCCCGCAGATCTCGGTGATCGTCGGCAAGTGCGCCGGCGGTGCCGTGTACGCGCCGATCAACACCGACGTCGTGGTCGCCACCGAAGAGGCGTACATGTTCGTCACCGGCCCGGACGTCATCAAGGCCGTCACCGGTGAGGACGTCAGCCTCGAAGAGCTCGGAAGTGCCCGCAAGCAAGCCGAATACGGCAACGTGCACCATGTCGCGGCCGACGAGAAGGCCGCGTTCGAGTGGGTGCGCCAGTACCTGAGCTACATGCCCTCCAATGCGCAGGAGAAGCCGCCGGTCATCAATCCAGGTCTGGAACCGGAGATTACGCCCGACGATCTCGCGCTCGACACCTTCATGCCCGACGCCGACAACTCCGGCTACGACATGCACGACGTCCTGCTCAAGATCTTCGACGACGGCGACTTCTTCGAGGTCCGTTCGCAGACGGCTCACAACATCATCACCGGGTACGCGCGCGTGGACGGGCGGCCGGTCGGTGTCGTCGCGAACCAGCCGCTGTACCTGTCGGGTGCTCTCGACGCGGCCGCAGCCGACAAGGCCGCCCATTTCGTCCGGGTGTGCGACGCGTACGACATTCCGCTCGTGTTCGTCGTCGACACCCCCGGGTTCCTCCCCGGCGTCGAGCAGGAGAAGATCGGCGTGATCAAGCGCGGTGGCCGCTTCCTGTTCTCGTACGTCGAGGCGTCGGTGCCGAAGGTGACCGTCGTAGTACGCAAGTCGTACGGCGGCGGTTATGCGGTGATGGGGTCCAAGCAGCTCGGTGCCGACATCAATTTTGCGTGGCCGACGGCCCGCATCGCGGTGATGGGCGCGGAATCCGCGGTCGCGGTGATCGGACGTAAGCAGATCGCCGAAGCCGGCGACAATGCTCCGGTCGTGCGACAGCAGCTCATCAACTTCTACAACGAACACGTTGCGACGCCGTACATTGCGGCCGAGCGTGGTTACATCGACGCGGTCATCGAGCCGGCGACCACCCGCCTCGAGATCCGCAAGGCGCTGAATCTGTTGCGCGACAAGAAGGTGTTCAAGAATCCGCGCAAGCACCACCTGCTGCCGCTGTAGCGGTATCTGCCTGCCGAACAGGGGTTCACGTCGACAAGTGCCGACGTGAACCCCTGTTCTGCGCAGGAGGGGTGTCAGTCCGGGCGCAGGGCGTGCCGTACGTAGCCGACGATGTGGTCGACCTCCTTGTCGGCATCGATCCCGGAATTGTCCTTCCAGAGAAGGTGTTCCATCGAGGCCAGCAGCAGGATCGACGTCGTCGTCGAATCCCGCTCCGGGTCGGTCGAACCCAGCGCGGCGATCGGGCCGGCCAGTACGCGGGCGAGGGCGAGTTCGAGTTCTTCCCGCACCTTCGGAGCATGCGACCGGCCGCCCCCGACGGCGACGACGTTCCGGGTCGCCGCCGCGATTCCGGGGTCGACGGCCTGGTTCAGGATCGCGGTCACGCCCGCCCGCAGGGCTTCTTCCGGTGAACCGGCCGCGTCGATCTTCCGGCGCAGATAACTCACGAGGCGGCGCCCGCCCTCTTCGACCACGGCGTCGACGAAATCGCTCTTGCTGCGGAAGTAGCGGTAGAACGCGTCGTTCGACAGACCTGCGGCCGCGACGATGTCCGCCACGCGGGCGGGAGCGCCTTCGGTGAGAAGGTCGCGGCCGGCCTTGATCAGCCGATCGACGTCACGGCTCGCCGCCTCTTGCCGCGGCGTCAGGCTGCGCTTGACGGCCTCGGTCGCGCGCGGGGAGAGCGAGGCGGGCTCGGGGGTGGTCTCGGTGCTCACCCCCGCATTCTAGGGAACGGGAACCGGATTCTCGCCATCCCTGCGGTGTCGGTGTCCACTCGTCACACCACCCCGAGCCGGGACCGCTACTCGTACACCCTCAGCGTGCCGGGACTCCACAGTCCGGATCGGGTCGACACGGTGGTCTCGACATCGGCCGCCTCCGCGTTCGGATAGAACCGCACGTGCCGCTCCAGCGAACCCCAGTCGCGCGCCCAATCGTCCTTCAGGTAGGTGGGCACCTGTTCGGGCCGGGACAGGACCTCGGTGAAGCCGAGGGGCCCGCCGTTGTCGGCCGACTGCCAGGTGTCGGTGGACGACACGGCCAGCGGACGATCGGGGAGGATGCGGTAGTTCGGCATCTCGGCGACGCCCGCTCGGTGGTCGAACGGCCGCTGGCACGGGAACTGGAGGCCCACGGCCCAGTCCAGCAGCACCGGTTGTTCGCTGCCGATCACGTCGTTGAGCGTTTCGAGCACCGGCACCCGCGGTGGGGTGAACGCGAGCCACTGGTCGCCGGTGAGGTTCGGATCGTTGGCGACGACGCGGACGACATCGGTGTCGTCGGGCAGATCCGCGAGGGGCACCCGCAGGTTCCGCCACGACGGTGCGGGACCGATGTCGCGCGGCAGGTAACTGCCCTGCACGGCGACACTGCCGTCGGCCTGACGGGTGCCGTACTCGACGAGCAGCGACTGCCCGTAGGTCAACGCACCCGTGTCGTCGTACGACCAGATGCGGCCGGCTGCGGACAGGACGATCAGCGGGGACTCCTCGCTGCGTTCGGGCAGCCCGTACCAGCTGGAGGTGAGCTGCGCGGGTTCCTGGATGCCGTCCTGGTAGCTGCCCAGCACCGGAGTCACGGCCGGGTCGAGGCCGAACGGCAGACGCACAGTGCTGCCGTTGACGGTCTGCGCGCCGGAACCACCGGTGGTGCCGCCGCCCGCGCCGGTCTCGAACGTCGGACCGACACTCTGGGTGTCGGTGTTGCCCTGTCCCGGCTTGACCTCCACATAGTCGGCGGTGAGGTCGGAGGGGACACCGTTGGGGCTGAAACCGCGAGGGTCGGCTCCGGCCAGCGGGTCGCCGTTCGCGGGTGGGTTCGCCGGATCGTCGATCGGCTCGAGCCGTCCGGCGTTCGGGTCCGTCTCGACCAGCACATCGTTGGCGAGACCGCACGTCTGACCGGTCAGGGCGTCGATGTTGGAGCGGGCGAGCGAGTACGCCGGGTACTGCGACACGGCGCCCTTCGCGAGCGAGAGCACCTCGAACAGCACCATCGCTCCGGCGACGACGGTCAGTGGCGCCGCCGCAAACGTGCGGATACGGCGGCCCTTCTTCGTGGTCGGTTTCTCCGGTGGGGGTGCGTAGCCCTCACGCAGGTACTGCCACGCGACGAGGGCCAGTGCCAGCGCGAACAGGATGAGGAACAGGCTGCTCGCCTGGTAGCCCTGCAGCGACACGGTCTTGTCGAACCACGGAACACCGTAGCTCGACACGTACCACCAGCCGTTGATCCCGGCGAACGACACGGCGAGGACGAACAGCAATCCGGCGAGGAAGATCGTACGGTTGCGCCGAGACCGCAGCGCCTGGGTGGACACCACCACCGCGGTGAGGGCGCCGAGGGATCCGGCGATGCCCGCGTAGGCCCCGAAGTGGTGCGTCCACTTCGTGGGGTTGAACATCATGAAGAAGATCGTTCCGAACACGATGCCGATCAGCCGCCACGACGGGCTCACGGCGATGCCGGGGATGCGACGCCGGCGCAGCAGCACGAGCATGGTCGTGAACAGGCACAAGATCATGACGAGGAAGGCGAACCGGCGGGGCAGCGACCCGTCGACGGTCTGCACCATCAGGTAGTAGTAGCGGAGGAAGTCGTTCCACCACTCCTCGTTCGGGCCGATGATGGTGCGCACGCGGGTGGCTTCGAGCACGGCCGCGATCGTTTGGTCGGAGAACACCACCACCAGGACGAGCACACCGGCGGCGGCGATGGGGGCGAGCAGCGGCAGGGCACCGACCTCGCGGTGACGGCGCACGACGATCCGGGTCATGGGACGGATACCGGCGATCAACGCGGCAATACACATCAGGCCGGTGGGTGCGGCGGCGAGCGTGAAGGCACCGATGACCACCGCGGTTGCCGCGGGCAGCAGCCGGCCGGTGGCGATGGCCCGCTCGATCGAGCACCAGGTCAGCAGGGCGCCGAGCGCGACGATGGGTTCGGGGCGCAGCCCGTTGTTGTAGGGCAGCCAGAAGGCGAGGAACACCAGACCGCCGGTCCACAGCGCGATCCGATTGTGGCGTACTGCCCGTCCGAGGCGGGGGACCACCTCGCGGCTGATGACCATCCAGCACAGGATGCCGGCGATCAGCGCGGGCAGTCGCATCCACGGACTGGCCGTGGAAATCTTCGCGAACAGCGCCAGCACGTCGTAGTACCAGCCGAACGGTGCCTCGGGCACGCCGAACCACCGGAAGTAGTTGGCCATGTACCCGGATTCCTGCGAGGCCCGGGCCATGGTGAGCAGGTAGCCGTCGTCGGAGGTGTTGGCACCGAAGAAATGCCAGCCGACGAGGGTGACGACCACGACGACGTCTACGCCGGTGAACTTCCACCAGTGGCCGGGCAGGAAGCGCCGGTGCCCGCGGCCGTCGGTGCCGTCGAGCTTGGCCAGCGCTGCCAGCGCGAGCGCCGTCGACAGCACCGCGAGGATCATCGCGAGCGTCTTCACCAGAGTCGGCGACGACGAGAACCGCGAGTCGACGTCGACGGTGACATCGAGGCCGGGCACCGCGGTGGTCAGGTCGCTGAACACGCCGACGACGAGGGGCCGCAGATCGCCGGTCAGTTCTCCGGCACGCGGGTTGCCGTTCTCGTCGACGAGGCCGACGAACTCGGCGGTGGTGCGGTCGACGTCCGAGAAGATGCGGATTTCGCTGCAGGCCCCGGATTCGACTTCGGAGCGCGGAGCTGTCGCGACCACGACATTGCGGTCGAGCACGTCGACGTTCTCGGCACCGACCCGCACGAACATCGCGTTGAGCGCGGCATCCTCTCCGCTGGAGGGCGCGGTGGCGAGCAGCATGCCGCCGTCGTCGGGCAGCTGTTCGACCGCGGCGCACGGCACGGTCGCGTCCAGGCGGAGCGGCACCTGCGACATCAGGGGCGACTCGATGTCGGTCATCGACCCGTTCTGCGGCCACGACAGGGTGGCGTCGGTGACCCGCACGGGCAGGAAGGGCGTGGCCACCGCCAGCACCAAGCCGAGCAGTCCGGCGACGACGGCGACGAGCCGCGCGGTCCGGTACCGCGTGCGCAGATCCTCGCCGACCGGACTGGTCGCGGTGAGGGCTGGGCCGGGGATGGTTGTCACGTCGTCGGGCACGGGAGTCGATGGTATCGGGCAGTGACCTGTGACGACACTCTCCCTCATTCGAGGAGGTCGGGCACCCCGTCACGGACCGGCCCCGGCGACCACACTCCGGACCGGGTGACCGTCTCGGTGTCGATCACTCCGGTGGTCGCGCTCGGGTCGATCGGCCGGTACTTCTCGAGCGATCCCCAGTCCCGGTCCCAATCGTCGTTCAGGTAGGTCGGGAGCGTGTCGGCGGCCAGCAGCAGCGGGATCCAGCCGAGCGGACCGCCACCGATTTCGTCCTGCCAGCCGTTCGTTGCGTCGGCGCCCACCCGATCCGGCAGGATCCGGAATTCGGGCACCTCGGCGACACCGTTGCGGTGCCCGAACGGGCGCTGGCACGGGAACGCCAGGCCGACCGACCAGTCCAGCAGTACAGGCGCGGTGCTGCCCACGACGTCGTCGAGCGTCTCGAGCCGCGGCATGCGCGGCGGAGTCACCGCGACCCATTGATCGGGCGCGAGGTTCTCGTCGTCGACGACGATCCGCACGGCGTTCGCTTCGGCGGGGATCGCCTCACTGGGAACTCGCAGGTTTCGCCACGACGGCGACGGGCCGATGTCGACGGGCGCGATGGTGCTCAGGGGCGTCACTTCCCCACCGGATTCCGTCCCGAACTCCAACCGCACGTCCTGGCCCGGGCTGATGACACCGTCCGGGTCGACGTAGTGCACGCGGCCCGCGGCGGTGACGACGAGCAACGGCGTCTGCTCGGTGCGGTCGGGCAGGGCGTACCAGCCGGATTCGAGCCGGGCGGGCTGCTGCGCTCCGGTGCGGTAGCTGCCCAGCACGGGAGTGCGGGCGGGATCGAGACCGAAGGGCAGCCGGACGGTGCTGCCGTTGATCCCCTCGGTGCCGCTGCGGCCGCCGCCGGTGCCGGCACCGGTGGAGGTGGTGGTGCCACCCTCTTCTTCGTCGTCGACGGTGTTGGCGCCGCCGGTGGTGGACAGTTCGGCATCGGCGGTGAGGTCGAGCGCCACTCCGTCGGGAGTGAAACCGTCGCTGCGTCCGGCACCGAGGGCATCGGCGGCCGACCCGGCGACGGGGGAGAGCAGCGTGGCGGTCGGGTCGGTTTCCACGAGCACGTGGTCGGCGAGGCCGCAGCTGTCGCCGGTGAGCGCGGCGAAATTGGATCGGGCGATCGAATAGGCGGGGTACTGCGACACGGCGCCCTTGAGCAGCGACAGCACCTCGAACAGCACGACCGCCGCGGCAACGACGGTCAGCGGCGCCGACGCGATCGCCTTGACCTTGCCGTTCCGCTCGGGGCGCGGCTGCCGGAAAGGTTCGCGCAGGTGGAACCACGCGGCGGCGAGAAGCGCGGCGACGGTCAGGGCCAGCAGCGCGGTGGAGAACGCGTAGCCGGAGATCGACGGCGGTTTGTCCCACCACGGAATGCCGTAGCTCGACACGTACCACCAGCCGTTCGAACCCGTGAAGGACATGGTGAGCACGAACAGCACGCCGGCGGTGAACAGTGCGCGGTTGCGGGCGGAGCGGATGCCGACGGAACCCACACCGATCGCGGCGAGGGCGGCGACCGAGCCGGCGAGGCCGGCGTACACACCGAAATGGTGCGTCCACTTCGTTGGGGTGAGCATCATCAGGAGCAGCGAGGCGAAGACGATCCCGAGGATCCGCCGCGACGGTCCGATGGCGGTGCCGGGGATGCGTCCCTTGCGCAGGATGAGCATGACGCACACCACCAGGCACAGCACCATGATCAGCACACCGAACCGGCGCGCCAGCGAACCGTCGGGGGACACGGTCAGCAGTGCATCCCAGCGCAGCCGTTCGTCGAACCACGACACGTTGGGGCCGACGGCGGAGCGCACCCGGGTGGCCTCGAGCACCGAGGCGAGCGTCTGGTCGGCGAACACCGCGATCAGCACGACGGTGCCGGACGCGAGTACCGGGGCGAGCGGCGCGACCACACCGACGAGGTGGCGACGGGAGACGAGGACCTTCACGAGCGGGCGGGCTCCCGCGATGAGCGCGGCAACGCAGATGAGCCCGGTGGGGCCGGCGGCGAGCGAGAACGCGGCGATGAGCACGGCCACGGCGGCGGGCAGCATGCGGCCGGTGGCGATGGCCCGCTCGATCGAACACCACGTCAGCAGGGCGCCGAGCGCGATGATCGGTTCGGGACGCAGCCCGTTGTTGTAGGGCAGCCAGACTGCGAGGAACACCAGTCCGGCCGTCCACAGCGACACCCGGTTGTTGCGGACCGCGACGCCGAGACGGGGGATGACCTCCCGGCTGATCACCAGCCAGCACACGACGCCGGCGACGAGCGCGGGTACCCGCATCCACACACTCTCGGTGGACACGTGGGTGAACAGCACCAGCACGTCGTAGAACCAGCCGAAGGGTGCCTCGGGGACACCGAACCACCGGAAGTAGTTGGCCATGTACCCGGCGTCCTCGGACACGCGGGCCATGTTGAGGATGTAGCCGTCGTCGGAGGTGTTGGCGCCGATCATGTGCCACAGCAGGAGGGTGCCCACCACGACGGCGTCGGCGAGTGTGAACCGAAGCCAGTGGGCGGGCAGGAACCGGCGTGCGCGGCGCCGGTCGACGCCGTCGACGAGGTGCAGCGCCACGAGGGAAATCGCCGTGGCGAGCGCGCACGCGATCATCACCAGCAGCTTGAGCGGCGTGGGCGTCGACGTGAACCGCGAGTCGAGTTCGGCGCGCACCGACAGCCGATCCGGGGCGCTGGTGCCCGAGGTGAGTTCCTCCGCGGACCCGCCGAGGTCGGAGAACACCCCGACCATCTGCGGCCGGACGTCACCGTTCACCGTTGCGGCGTCCACCGGCGGGTTCGCCCCGACGATCTCGGCGGCGGTGCGTTCGGAATTCGAGGCCACGGTCACGGCCGTGCACGGCGCGTCGAGCGGCGCGGAGACCAGCACGGAGTTGCGCAGGACCGCCTCGATGCGACCGGGTGCACCGTCCTCACCCGGGACCGCGCGGATCACCAGGGCAGTGTCGGTCGCGTCGGGAGCGCCGGGCGGCACGGTGGAGACCAGGGTGCCGCCCTCACCGCCGAGCCGGTCCGCCGCCGCGCACGGCACACTGACGCGCAGAGCGAGCGGTGTATACGTCACGAGCGGCACTTCGATGTTGTCGAGAGTGTCGTTCTGCGGCCACTGCACCGTCGCGGCTTCCTGCCGGACCGGCAGGAACGGGATGGTCAGTGCCAGCACGAACCCGAGCAGACCGGTGACGACGGCGACGATCCGGGCGGTGCGGACACGTCCCGTCAGGTCGGGCGAAGCGGTCGTAACGGTCGAACGGGAATCGGCTGACACAAGGCTCGATGCTATGCGAGAGAGCGTTCGTGCCGTGGCAGCACCGTCGGGTCCTGCGGATACCGTTCTGCCGGACCTCATCCGGTGCGGCGGCGGCACCACTAGCATCGAAAACATGGAGACCTCGACGGCGATCGGCGGACTTCTTCGCCGCGCCGGGATAGCCGAGGTGCGCGACGACACCACCACGCGAGCGTTGTATTCGTCCGATGCCTCGCTGTACCGGGTGCCCCCGCAGGCCGTGGTGCGTCCCCGTTCGATCGACGAGGTCGCCTCCGTGCTCGACGTGTGCCGGCGGGAAGGGGTGCCCCTCACCTCGCGCGGTGCCGGCACGTCGCTCGCCGGCAACGCCGTGGGCACCGGGGTGGTGCTCGACTTCTCCCGGCACCTGGGCAAGGTGCTCGAGGTCGATCCCGATGTCTGCACCGCGCGGGTGCAGCCGGGAGCGGTGCAGGCGGACGTACAGCGGGCCGCCGCACCGTACGGGCTGCGGTTCGGACCCGACCCCTCCACCCACAACCGCTGCACGATCGGCGGAATGATCGGCAACAACGCCTGCGGTGCGCGTGCGCTCGGCTACGGCCGGACCTCCGACAACGTGGCGGCCCTCGAGGCGCTCACCGGTACCGGGCATCCGCTGTCGCTGCCGGGCAGCGACCCGATGCTCGAACCGCTGCACGCACTCGTAGACGCGCACCTCGCGACCATCCGCACCGAATTCGGCCGGTTCGGGCGCCAGGTGTCCGGATACGCGCTCGAGCATCTGCTGCCCGAGAACCGGTTCGACGTGCGCAAACTGTTGATCGGCAGCGAAGGAACGCTCGGTGTCCTGACCGAGGCGACCGTACGGCTCGTGGCGGATTCACCGGTGCGCACGATGGTGGTACTCGGCTACCCCGACATCGTCACGGCCGGCCACGCCGCGCCCACGCTCCTCGTGTTCGGGCCCACCGCGTGTGAGGGGCTCGACTCCCGGATCGTCGATGTCGTGCGGACCCGCCGCGGACCGGGCTCGGTTCCGCCGTTGCCGAAGGGGGCGGCCTGGTTGTTCGTCGAACTCGTCGGCAACGACCTCGACGAGGTACGCGACCGCGCGCAGGCGCTCGAGAAGGCTTCGGGCGCCGTCGATGCGGTGCACGTCGACGATCCGGCGCGTGCCGCGGCGCTGTGGCGGATCCGGGAGGACGGTTCGGGATTGTCCGCGCGCAGTCCGAAAGGACTGCCGGCGCATGCCGGGTGGGAGGATGCGGCGGTCCCGCCGGAGCGGGTGGGCGACTACCTGCGCGACTTCGAGGCACTGACCGGCACCTACGGAATCACCGGTTATCCCTACGGGCACTTCGCCGACGGATGCATCCACATCCGGCTCGACATACCACTCGAGATGCCCGGATTGTTCCGCGAATTCCTTTTCGCCGCAGCGCGATTGGTGGCGTCCTATGGCGGTTCGATGTCCGGTGAGCACGGTGACGGACGCGCCCGCAGCGAGCTGCTTCCGTTGATGTACTCGCCCGCAGCGCTGCAGCTGTTCGGTGCCGTCAAAGCGGTGTTCGATCCCGAGAACATACTCAACCCCGGCGTTCTCGTGGATCCGCGTCCCGTGGACGTCGATCTGCGAGTTCCGGCCGCCACGACGATTCGGGACGGGCTGGCGTTCCGCTATCCCGCCGACGGCGGCAATTTCACCCAGGCGGTGCACCGCTGCACCGGCGTCGGCAAGTGTCGCGCCGACACCACCGGTGTCGGGGGCGTCATGTGCCCGTCCTATCTCGCGACGCGCGAAGAGAAGGATTCGACGCGCGGCCGGGCCCGAGCGCTGCAGGAGATGCTCAACGGAGGTCTCGTCGCAGATTCGTGGCAGTCGAAAGAAGTACACGAAACCCTGGACCTGTGCCTGTCGTGCAAGGGCTGCGCGTCGGACTGCCCGACGGGAGTGGACATGGCCACCTGGAAATCCGAAGTGCTGCACCAGACCTACCGAGGCCGGCGACGGCCGATCAGTCACTACACGCTCGGCCGGTTGCCGCGCTGGGCGGCGCTCGCATCGCGGCTGCCACGCATGGTCAACACGCTCACGCGGGTGCCCGGTGTCGCCGCGGCCGGGTTGACGCTCGCCGGTATGGACCGCCGCCGAACTGTTCCGGCGATCGCGCCCCGCACCTTCCGCCGCTGGTTCACCGAGACCGCGGCGCAACGCGCACGCACCGGCGATCCCGTGCTGCTGTTCGTCGACACCTTCACCGAGTACTTCACCCCCGAAGTGGGCATCGCGGCGGTGCAGGTGCTCGAGGCCGCCGGATATCGGGTGCGGATCACCGAGCAGCAGCAGTGCTGCGGGTTGACGTGGATCACCACCGGGCAACTGGATGACGCGCGAAAGATATTGGGGCGCACCGTCGCCGACCTCTTTCGTGCGGGCACGTCCATCGTCGGTCTCGAGCCGTCGTGCACCGCGGTCCTGCGGTCCGACACCGTCGAACTGCTCGGCTCGGAGCCGGCACGAGTGGTCGCCGACCACACGAAGACTCTCGCCGAACTCCTCGGCGACTGGCAGCCGCCGTCCCTCGAGGGCACCAACGTCGTCGCGCAACCCCACTGCCATCATCACGCGGTGATGGGCTGGGGCACCGACGCCGCGCTGCTGCGGAACGCCGGCGCCCACGTCAAACGGCTCGGCGGCTGTTGCGGTCTGGCAGGCAACTTCGGTGTCGAGCGCGGCCACTACGACGTGTCCGTCGCGGTCGCGAACAACGCGCTGGTACCCGCGGTCGAGGCGGCAGCCGACGACACCGTCGTGCTCGCCGACGGCTACTCGTGCCGCACCCAGCTCGGCGACCTCACCGACCGGCGAGGCATCCACCTCGCGGAACTGCTGGCCTCCCGCCTCCCGGAGCGATGAATTTTCGCGGCGTGCCCGGTCGATACATGCGACACCACTGCTTCGACCTCGGGAGGCCGAAATGATTTCCACCGCTTCGATCCGTCACACGCACACCGACACCGCAGCGCCGCCGAAGGCCGCACGCCTCGCCGGACTGATCGTCAGCGGCCTGGTCGTCCTGTTCCTGCTCTTCGACTCGGTCATCCACATCATGAACACCTCGCAGGTGCGGGAAGCCATGGCCGATCTGGGTTTCGACCCGGGCCTGAACCGGGTGTTCGGCATCGTGCTGCTCATCTGCCTCATCGCGTACGTCGTGCCGGCCACCTCGATCCTCGGCGCGGTGCTGCTCACCGGATACCTCGGCGGCGCGGTCGCGACCAACCTGCTCACCGAGCAGCCGATCGTCAGCACCACCCTGTTCCCCATCTACACCGGCATCTTCGTGTGGGGCGGCCTGTGGCTCCGCGACCTCGGAGTCCGGAGGATCATGCCCCTGCGTCGCGCGTGACCACCACGAACGGTCCCGCCTCGGTGACGGTGAAACGCGGATCGTCGAACAGGTCCTTGGGGAAGGTGACCGTGTAGCGACGCACGTTCGGGTCGTTCGGGTATACATCCTCGGCCAAGCGCAGCGTGTAGCCCTCGGCGCCCTGTCGGAAGACGACGGCGTCGGGGGCCCGCCACTGCAGCGAGTCCCACGCCGCGAGCAGTTCGTCGGCGGACTCGAGCGCAGCCCACTCCTCGATCGCCGCGGCGCGACCCGGGAAATCGGCCAGCGGATTGGCGTAGTGCGACGTCAGACCCTGGAAGCCGAAGTACGGGTAGTAGGCGAGGAACGCGGTGTCGGCGGTGAGCACCACATGCTCGTCCCGCTCCGGGCCGAGCCGGGCCGTGAGGATCTCGTCGACTTCCGCGTAGTACGACGCGGCGCCGGCCGGTCGCTGATCGGCGCGCTGCCCGTCGCCGTCGGTGTCGGTGTAGGCGACGGTGATCTCGTTGGCGAGCACCTGCGGAATGTTCTGGGCGAACGCGACCGCGCCGAGCGCTCCCACCGCGACCAGGACTCGGCGCACCCGCGGATTGTCGCTGGTGGCGAGACTGATCCAGCGGGAGAAGTCGACGAACGCGAATGCACCCGCGGCGCCGAGCAGCACCAGCAGGATCACCTCGAGACGGAACGCGAGCAACGTGTTGCCGACGGCGGTCACGGCCATCGACGCCAGGAACCACACGTACACCGCGACCACACCGAGTCCGAGGGCCTGCGCGCGCCGTGACGAGGCGGCCCGCCCGATCAGCCACACGCTGCCGAGCAGGCACAGCAACCCGACCAGCGAGAGATGGAACATCGGCAGTGGCAGCCGCGCTCCCGCGTCGGGCAGGTAGTGCGTGGCCGTGCCGGAACCGGCCGTCGAACCGCCACTCGCCACCTCGAGGAGGAAGGGCGCCCACACGATCAGCGCAACCAGCATCGCGATCACCGCGATGGCGACGAACCGCACCAGCACCGGAACCGCGGCCCGCCACGACCCCGTTGCCCGCCGCGAGAGCACCGCCGCGGCCACGGCCATCACCGTCACCGCGAACGCGGCCAGACCCAGATACAAGGTGTAGAACGTGGCTGCCACGCCGAGGAACAGTCCGGTGCCGAGCACGGCACCCCACCCCTGCCGTGCGTGTTTTCGGTAGGCACCGCTACCGGAACCGCGCACCGGCATGAGAGCGCCCCACGCCAGCACGAGCGCCGGTGCGATCAACAGTGCGATCACCGCCCCGTACGGCTCCGGCGACCCGTACGCCAGCACGATCGCGGTGGTTGCGGTCGCGACCAGCACCGCCAGATCCGACCGCACGAGCTCCGACCACAGCACCAGCGCCAGCACCGCCGCGACCGCGAGCGACCCGATCGCGTACGGCTTGAACGCCTCCCAGCCATCCATCCCCAGCACGTTCGCGACGCGGCCGCCGATCCAGAACCAGCCTGCCGGGTAGAACGGCGGAACGTCCGCATACGTCATGTCGCGCAGTGCCGCGCTGTCCGTCAACCGGCTCAGGAAGGTGGTGCGGAACTCCTGATCGACGGAGATGCCGTGCAGATACAGGCGGGTCGCCGCGAGCGGCATCCCCAACGTCACCGTCACGAAACCCGACAGCGCGGCCCACGACAGCACGCGCGCACCCCAGACCCACCGGTGACGGCGCAGCAGGAAGACCGACAGCCCGAGCACGGCCAACGCGACGAACTGCAGCACCGTCGTCACGGCCTGCGTGACATTCGACGAATTGAATGCCGGCCACTGCACCTGCGCGAATGCGAACAGCCCGATCGCGGCCACCAGGGCAGCGACGACGACCGCGGCGAGCATCTGGGCCGCGGTGGCTGCGATCCGACGGAACGGGGCGACGGGCAGGGCTGGGGAGGTCGCGGGTGCGTCGGTCACGAGCCCCGAGCTTAGTGAACCGGCCACGGTGCAGACGACACTGCCGCGGCAGGCCGAGCCCGCCGCGGCAGCGACATCTTGTTCGAGAGGTGTTCTAGATCGGCAGCTTCCGGAAGATCGCGCGCGGGACGTGCCGCAGCACGACCATCACGTAGCGGAACGTGCCGGGCGCCCACACGATCTCTTTGCCCTTGTCGGACGCGGCGACCGCGAGCTTCGCGACGTCTTCCTTGTTCACGGTCAGCGGCGCCTCGTCGACGTGCGCGCTGAACTGGGTGCGCACCTGACCGGGGCGGACCACCGTGACGCGCGGACCGAACTTCGCCAGCGCCTCACCCAGACCCAGGTAGAAGCCGTCGAGGCCGGCCTTCGTGGAGCCGTAGACGAAGTTGGCGCGCTTGACGCGCTCACCGGCGACCGACGACATCGCGATGATCCGCCCGAAGCCCTGCGCCTTCATCTTCTCGCCGATCAGCACACCCACCGACACGGCTGCCGTGTAGTTCACGCCCACGACCTGCACGGCCTTGCGCTGGTTCTGCCAGAGCTCCTCGGAGTCGGCGTCGAGACCGAACGCGACGATGGCGACGTCGACGTCCCCGTCCTTCCAGGCGGTGTCGATCACCTGGGGGTGGCTGTCGGTGTCGAGCGCGTCGAAGTCGATGACGTCGACGGACGTCGCACCGGCAGCCTTGGCCTGGGCGACGGCGTCCTCCCGCCGCGGGTCGCCGGGCAGGGTAGCGAGGATCACCCGGGCGGGGGCCTTGCGCAGGTACTCCTCGACGATGGCCAGGCCGATCTCGGAGGTGCCACCGAGAAGCAGCAGTGTCTGGGGATTGCCGACGGCGTTGATCATCAGTGCAGTTCCAACCTTCTGGACATATCGGAGGCGAAGACGTTGGTGGGATCGACGGAGCGGCGCACCTTGAGCCACTCGTCGATGCGCGGGTACATGGAGTGGAACGTTTTCGCGTCGGTCCGCGAGTCCTTCGCAGTGTAGAGACGACCGCCGAATTCGAGGACACGCTTGTCGAGTTCGCGGACGAACTCGTTCAGGCCCGCCTTGATCGGGAAGTCGACGCAGACGTTCCAGCCCTTCATGGGAAAGCTCAGCGGCGCCTTGTTTCCCTCACCGAACAGCTTGAACACGTTGAGGAACGAGTAGTGCCCCGACCGCTGGATGTCGCGGATGATCTTCTTGAACTCGTCGACGGCCTCCGGCGGCACCACGAACTGGTACTGCAGGAACCCCTTGGAACCGTAGGCGCGGTTCCACTCACCGAACAGGTCGAGCGGGTGATAGAACTGCGTCAGGTTCTGGACCTGGCCGGTGGCGTTCTTCGTCTTGCGGTAGTACAGCTCGCCGACGATCGAGAAGTCGAACTTGTTCGCCAGACCGTTCGGGAAGATGTCGGGGAACGTCAGCAGGGGCTGCGCGGAGAAGCGCAGGGGATCCTTCTGCAGCTTCTTCGGCAGCTGATCGAGCTTGGCGAGCGAACCGCGCGACACAGCGGCGCGTCCGAGCTTGGGCGGTGCGGAGATCGCGTCGAACCAGGCGCTCGAGTAGTCGTAGTTCTCCTCGGAACCGTCGCTGTGCAGCGCAATGGTCTCGTCGAGGCTTGTGGTGCGCACGCTGTCGGCGATGAAGTACGCCGTCTCGGTGGGGGTCATCTCGATGGTCGCCCGCAGGATGATGCCGGTCAGGCCCATTCCGCCGACGGTCGCCCAGAACAGTTTCGCGTTGCGGCCGGTGGGCGTGCACGTGCGAACCTGACCGTCTGCGGTAAGGAGATCGATGGAGCGTACGTGGTTGCCGAAGCTGCCCGCGCTGTGGTGGTTCTTGCCGTGGATGTCGGAACCGATGGCGCCGCCGATGGTGACCTGGCGGGTGCCCGGCAGTACCGGCACCCACAGGCCGAACGGAAGCGCGGCGCGCATCAGTTGATCGAGGTCGACGCCGCCGTCCACCACGACGCGACCGGACTCGCGGTCGATGCTGTGGATCTTGTTCAGCGCCGTCATGTCGATGACGAGGCCGCCGGCGTTCTGGGCGGGGTCACCGTACGAGCGGCCGAGTCCGCGCGCGATGACACCGCGCCGCAGGTGGGTCGGCTTCGACTCGTTCTGCTCTGCAACCCGAGCGACCGCCGCAGCGATCAGCTCGACGTCGGGCGTGGACAGCACCTCAGCGGTGGTGGGCGCGGTACGCCCCCAGCCGGTCAGGGTGCGGGTCTGGGTTGGGAGCGGCTCGCTCGCCTGCTCTGCAGCTGTCGTAGACATCGAGGTAAAGGCTACCCGCGCCGACCGGCCACCCGGCAAGATGCCGTCGGTCACGCCTCACGACTTGGTGAGGATCTCCATGTTGTGGCGGTCCGGATCGGGCCAATACACACCGCGGCCACCGTCGCGGGTGTTGATCTGCCCAGGTTGCCGATGGATCGGGTCCGCCCAGTACCGCAGGCCCCGCGCGGTGATGCGCGCGAAGATCTCGTCGAACTCGGTTTCTCCGACGAGGAACGCGTAGTGCTGCGGGCGGATCGGACGGTCGTCCGCCATGAAATCGAGCGATACATGGTTGTCCACCTGCACCACATGGAACGGCCCGACCGCCTTCGGGGGCGCGAGTCCGAGAAGGTCCGCGAGGAAGCGCGCCGACGCTTCCGGGTCCGTCGCGTGGATGATGGTGTGGTCGAGTTGGATGGTCATGGACCCAGGTTGCAACCTCGAGTCCGCTCGAGGTCAAGGCCGATTCGGGTGCGGGCGTTACCCTCGACTCCGTGCCCGAACGCCACGACCACGTGCAGCCGCTGCCCGAACATCATGTTCCGCTGGCTCCCGAGCTGCCCTTGACCGATTCGACCGCCGACGAGGCGCTCGATCTGAAGACACAACTCGTGCGGTTCGTGCTGACGGGCGGACTGTCGGCGATCGTCGACTACGGCCTCTACGTGCTACTGATGGCCCTGGGTGTGACCCGCGACGGCGCGAAGGCGCTGTCGTTCGTCGCCGGCACGACCACCGCGTATCTCATCAACCGGCGCTGGACGTTCAAGGCCGAGCCGAGCCGCGCGCGCTTCGTCGCCGTGGTGATCTTGTACGCCGTGACCTTCGCTGCGCAGGTCGGCATCAACCGCATCCTCAACGAGTCGCTGGGCGACAACTGGTGGGTCACCCCGTTCGCGTTCGTCGTCGCGCAGGGCACCGCGACGGTCATCAACTTCGTCGTGCAGCGGGTCGTGATCTTCCGCATCCGCTGATCACGCCCGGTCGAGGCGCGATGAGTCGTTCAGCCGTGGTCGCTCCGACGGAAGGAGAAGTCCCGGTACCCGAAAAAGCTGGCCGTCGCGGTCACGACCGTGATCACGATCTGGGCGGGGATCGGGGGGAACCCGAGAACGGACACCGCCAGTGTCATGAGTGCGAGATTGATCAGGAATGCGCTCAGGTTCACTGTCACGAACCGCCACAGATCCCGCAGGTAATGGCCCCGCACACGGAACACCAGGTAGCGGTAAGTGGAGAAGGCGCACAGCACGTTGGAGGCGTAACCCGCCACGATCGCGAAGTGGTACCCGAGGGTGTCGCCCACTGCCAGCTGCCACACAATGAACCACGCGGTGCCCAGCGCGGTGTTGAACGCTCCCACCAGTAGGAACGCCACCGCCTGGTTCTTGAACAGGCGCATGAGCGGACCGGGCGCGCCCGACATCCCGCCCGGCGCGCCGACGGGATCAGGGGAGGACACCGGTTGAGCGCTCACCCGAGGTACCGCGGAAGCGATCCTGCAGTGACGGCGTCCGACAACGACGGTGCGGCCCGGTCCTTGTCCGAAAGCTCGTAGTGCAACGGTCGTCCGTCGCGACCGGTGGTGGGCCAGTCGATGCCGATCTGCGGGTCGAGGGGGTTGATCTCGTGTTCGCACTCGGGGTTGTAGGTGCTCGAGCACAGGTAGACGACGGTGGAGCCGTCGGCGAGGGAGCAGAACGCGTGCCCGAGACCCTCGGGCAGGTAGAGCGCGCGGCGATCGACGTCATCGAGCAGTACCGCGTCCCACTGCCCGAAGGTGGGAGAGCCCACACGCAGGTCCACGGCGACGTCGAGCACCGCACCGGCGACGCAGGTGACGTACTTGGCCTGCCCGGGTGGGACGTCGGCGTAGTGGATGCCGCGCAGTACCCCGGCGGCGGAGACCGAGCAGTTGGCCTGGGCCAGCTCGAGAGCGCCGCTGGTCGCGTCCGAGAAGGTGGGCTGTTTGAACCACTCGTAGAACACTCCGCGGTCGTCGCCGAACTGACGCGGGGTGATCTCGTAGGCGCCGGGGATCTTCAGTTCGCGGTACTGCACATCAGTGTCCTTCCCGGTCGAGCAGGTCGAGCAGGTAGCTGCCGTAGCCGGATTTGACCAGCGGCTCGGCCAGCGCGCGGAGATCGTCGTCGGTGATGAAACCGCGCCGCCACGCCACCTCTTCGGGGGCGCCGATCTTCAGGCCCTGACGTTGTTCGATGGTACGGACGTAGTTGGAGGCGTCGAGCAGCGAATCGAAGGTACCGGTGTCGAGCCAGGCGGTACCGCGCGGCAGCACCTCGACCTGGAGTGTGCCGGCCTCGAGGTAGGCGCGGTTGACGTCGGTGATCTCGTACTCGCCGCGGTCCGAGGGGCGGAGGTCGCGGGCGATGGCCACGACGTCGTTGTCGTAGAAGTACAGGCCCGGAACGACGTACGGCGACTTCGGGGTGACGGGTTTCTCCTCGAGCGACATGGCCCGGCCGTCGGAGTCGAACTCGATCACCCCGTAGGCGCTCGGGTCGGAGACTCGATAGGCGAACACCGCGCCGCCGTCCAGGTCGGCGAAACGGGTGAGCTGGGTGCCCAGGCGGGGACCGTAGAAGATGTTGTCGCCGAGGACGAGAGCCACCGAACTGTCCCCGATGTGCTCGGCGCCGAGGACGAACGCCTGGGCAAGCCCGTTCGGCTCCGGCTGCACCCGGTAGGTCAGGTTCACCCCGAACCGGGAGCCGTCACCGAGTAGCCGCTGGAACTGGGGGGCGTCCTCGACTGTGGTGATGACCAGGATGTCGCGGATCCCGGCGAGCATGAGGGTCGACAGGGGGTAATAGATCATCGGCTTGTCGTAGACAGGCACGAGTTGCTTGCTCACTCCGAGGGTGATCGGGTGCAGCCGCGACCCGGTCCCGCCGGCGAGAATGATTCCGCGCATGGCGAAAGTCTCCCATCCGGGTGGACTTGGGACGATGAATGCCCCGCTCGGCAGGGTTGCCACATGCGGTTGCTCGTTACCGGCGGTGCCGGTTTCATCGGCGCGAATTTCGTCCACCAGACCGTCGGCGACCGCCCCGACGTGCACGTGACCGTCCTCGACAAGCTCACCTACGCCGGTAACCTGGCCTCCCTCGATCGGGTCGCCGACAAGATCACCTTCGTCCACGGCGACGTCTCCGACGCCGACCTGGTGGTGCACTTCGCCGCCGAATCGCACAACGACAACTCCCTGACCGATCCGTCCCCGTTCGTGCACACCAACCTCATCGGCACCTTCACCCTGCTCGAGCACCCTGCTCGAGGCCGTACTCGTCGACCAAGGCCGGCTCCGATCTGCTGGTGCGTGCCTGGGTGCGCTCGTTCGGGGTGCGCGCGACCATCTCGAACTGCTCGAACAACTACGGCCCGTACCAGCATGTGGAGAAGTTCATCCCGCGCCAGATCACCAACGTGCTCACCGGGATCCGACCCAAGCTGTACGGCACCGGCACCAATGTGCGCGACTGGATCCACGTCGACGACCACAACAGCGCGGTGTGGACGATCATCGACAAGGGCCGGCTCGGCGAGACCTACCTGATCGGGGCCGACGGCGAGACCGACAACCGCACCGTCGTCGAAACCGTCCTCGAGCTGTCCGGGAAGAACAAAGACGAGTTCGACTTCGTCACCGACCGGCCCGGCCACGACCTGCGCTACGCGATCGACGCGAGCAGGCTGACCACCGAACTCGGCTGGCAGCCCCGCTACCGCGACTTCAGCTCCGGGCCGGAAGCCACCATCGACTGGTATCGCACCCACGAACAATGGTGGCGACCGCAGACGGACGCCACCGAACAGGCCTACGCCCGTTCTGGGGAACGGACGCTCGGACGTTCGGACTGAGGAGGTTCGGACCGGCCCATCGCGCGCCGCGTCGATTCCAGGGTGGCGGCGATCCCGGCCGGCAGGGGGCGATGACTGCGCCGGTCCAGGTCCGTCCACACTCGTGACCGCAGCCGCAGGTCCCGGCCCTGCACGGAGGCGAGCGGCGACGACGCCAGCACGACGTTGGGGCGACGGCGGAACACGGTCCGGCATGCGCCGAGGATCGCGCCGATCGTGACCGACCGCCCGGACGCGAAGATCTTGGTCGTCACACCGCCCGGCTCGGCGTCCGCTCGTGCAAGCGCGTCGGCGACCATCTCACCCGCGTCGGAGACGTACAGGTAGTCCCGCAGGGTGTCCATCGAGACGTAGATCGAGACCGGCCTCCCGGTGAGATAGCCGCGGCACAGGTGGGAGATGAGGCCCTGCGGCTTGGCGAGGTTCTGCCCCGGCCCGTACAGGTTCGCGAAGCGGCCGATCACCGCGGTGGCCCCGGTCTCCCGGGCGAACTCGGTGACGACGGACTCTGCCGCCAGCTTCGCGTGTCCGTAGAGACCGAGTGGAGCTGTGTGGCTGTACTCGGAGTGGGGCGCGCCCGGCGCGGCGGCGTAGACCCCACCGGCCGACGAGGAGTGGAACACCGTGCCCTGCTCGGCACTGCCTCCCGCCGCATGCGCAAGCCCGGCGAGCACGTCGCGCAGCATCGCATTCTCGACAGCGAACGCCTGCTCGGTCGTTCCGTTCACGCCGGCGCCGGCGCACCACGCCACCCGCCAGCGACCGCCGCCGGCGGTGGAGACGAACCGATGGGCGTCGTCGAGCAGTACCGCGCGCGCCTGCGCAGGATCGTCCCACGGCACGACGCTCGTGGTCACCGGGACATCGCGGCGGTGCAACTCCCGGCCGACCCAGGAACCGAGCAGTCCACCGCTGCCGACGACCCACGTTGGCGTCGGCACGGCTAGGCGCTCCGGAACGACTCGAGATCGGGATACCGCTGCGTGCGAGCCAGCGGACCGGAGCCCGGGTCGCTGACGATCAGGTAGAGCGGTTTGCCCATCGCCGTCTTCACCGCGACTCCGACGTACTCGGCGATGACCCCGAGGGAGAACAGGACGGCGCCGAATCCCAGCAGCAGGATGACCGTCGTCGAGGCCCAGCCCTGTACCGGGAAGCGATCGCCGACGAACAGGTAGGACAGCAGCACCCAGGCCGCCCACAGGAGCCCGCCGAGGGACAGAACCACGCCCAGCATGCTCACCATCCGCAGACCCTTGGTGCCGCTCGACAGCACCATCCGCCAGAAGTGCGACATCAGACTCCGGATCCGGTAACCGGACGCGCGTCCCTGTTCCTCGCGCAGCGCGACAGGACTCGTGCTGACCTTGCCGGCTATCCAGCCGAGGGCGACGTCGAGATACGCCTCGGAACCCGCATACGCGGCCAAGGAACGTCCCACCTCGCCGAGCATCAGCCGGAAACTCTGGTAGTCGGGGCTGTGCGGCACGGACAGCGCCCGGGCCAGTATCCACTTGGCGCCCTTGGATGCGACGTTGCGCAGTGGACCGTGTGGGGCCGCATTCGTCGGTTTCGCGTACACGACGGTCGCATGCTCGTCGAGCGCGGTGTCGAGGAGACCGCCGATGGCGGTGGGGTCGTGCTGACCGTCTTCGTCGAGGGTGACGATCCACTCGCCACCGCTCGAGGCGATGCCCGCGAGTGTCGCCGGATGCTGGCCGAAGTTCCTGCTGAGCCAGACTCCGGCGACGAAGGGGTATTTCTCGGTCAGCTCGCGGATGACCCGGGCCGAGTCGTCGGGGCCGTTGTCGTGGACGAGCAGGACCTCCTCGACCACCATGGGACGCCCGCCGGGCGTCAGAGTGACCTCTGTCCACGGAACGATCTGTTCGAGCAGGCCTCCCAGCGTGTATTCGCCCTGGTAGACCGGCACGACGATCGAGACGCGGTGGGGCCTGCCCACCTGCGGCCGATCGTCGCTGCTCACAAACCGGGAGTTTATACGCGGACGGGGCTTGTTTCCGGTACGCGGTGCGCCGATGTACGGTGGCGCCGTCAATCGGTCGGCCACCACGTCGGGCGTGTTTTCGAGAATGGGATGATCAGCAGTGACGAGACCGAAACTCTCCGTGGTCATTCCGGCCTACAACAACGCCGAGTTCATCGACGCGACCGTCGAGTCGGTACTCGGTCAGGATTTCGACGATTTCGAGCTGATCGTCGCCGATCACAGCTCCACCGACGGCACCGCGGAACTTCTCGGCAAGTACGCCTCCGATCCTCGGGTGACTCTGCACACAACCCCGGCCGGTGGCGGTGCGCCCCGGAACTGGCAGCGTGTGACAGCAGAGGCCACGGGGGAGTACATCAAGCTCGTCTGCGGAGACGACCTGCTGTACCCGGGCGCACTGTCGACCCAGGTGGAAGCCCTGGACGCCCATCCGTCAGCGGTGGCGGTGGCATCGCGGCGGGACATTCTCGACGCGCGGGGCACGAGGATGATCGCGGGCCGCGGGCTCCAAGGACTGTCGGGACTGGTGCCCGGTGCGACGGCGATCCGGCGAACCGTACGGCTGGGCACCAACGTGTTCGGCGAACCGATGTGCGTGACCCTGCGCCGCGAGACCCTCGAGCGCGTCGGCGGGTGGGACGGCCGGTTTCCGTATCTGATCGACATGGCCTCCTACACGAAGGTGCTGTTCCACGGCGACCTCTACGCTCTCAGGGACGTGGTCGGAGGATTTCGGGTCAGCGCCGGCCAATGGAGTGTCGCGCTCGTGGCCGAGCAGGCCCGGCAGGCGAAGGCCTACCACCGTTGGGTCGCCGAACAGCGTCCGGACGACATCGGGGCGGCCGACGTGTGGCAGGGGGATCGCCGCGCGGAACTGACCGCGATCCAGCGCCGGCTCTTCTACACGGTGTTCCGGTCGCGGCTCAACCCACGGTAGCCGTCGGCACAGGCACCATCTCGGCCTCGTCCGAGCGGTCCCGCCGAACCTTGCGTCGCTGCAGCAGGTACAGCACCTGCATGACGGCGGCGCCGGCGAGCCCGAGGCCCAGGCCGGCGAGACCGACGTCCTGGCCCGGCGGAGTCCAGCTCACCGCCAGCTCGCCGTTCTCCGTGCCGGCAGGAATGTCCACCGCGAGGAACATCTTGTCCACCGAGCGTGGTTCCAGCGTGCGCCCATCGAGCGTGGCCGTGTAACCGGGCCAGTTCAGGCGGGCGAAGACGACCCGCCCCCCGTCCACCGACTCGACGCGCACCCGGCTCGTCGCGTACCCCTCGGAGACCGTGGTGGCAGCGACGCCATCGGCGAACGCTATGCGCCCGTTGCGGCCGCTGATCGGTCCGTCGGCTCGTTCCAGGATCACCGCATCCACGGCGTCCGCGGACCCGGGCGGGGACTGCACCCAGCGCCAGCCCGGTGGAGGCATCTGTGAGTCCGCGTCCGGGTACTGCCGGCGCTGCAGCACCACGCGGTCGATGAGCATGAGATCCACATATGTTCGTCCGGTGCTCGGTTCGACGGCGAACGCGGCGTCGAACGCGTCGGTGCAGCTCGATCCGTCGTGCCGCATGCACAAGTGGACCGCGAACTCCTCGAAACCGATGGGCGTGTACGCGTTGACATACGTCTCGTCGAGGGACTTGGCGAAATTGCCGAACACAAGGGAGCGATAGACGCCCTCGGGGTTCGCGGTCCACGACAGCACCTCTGCGCGGTCCGCGAGTTGCAGCGTGGTGCCCGGCCGGTCCGGGAAGTTCGCCTTCGCGACCGACTGGCGAGCAGGCAGGTCCCATGCGAGGGGGTGCGGCGTCGTCGAAGCCACCTGGAAGTACGCCACCGGCAACGCCGAGAGCATCAGGATCGATACGACGGCCCCCTCGCGAGCGCGGCTCGCCGCCCACAACACGAGCGCACCGACGAGGAGAGCGGCGCCGGCCCACAGCAGGTGACGGTTCATGAACTCCGGGGACGAGGACCCCGAGCGCAGGGCCATCAGCAGCACCAGCGTGGCCGCCGCGCCGGCCCGCACCCGGATGTTGTGCAGCGTGCCGTGGCGGCCGACCAGGACGCACACCACCACCAGGGCCGCGAGGGCGAACATCGGCAGGAGCCGGGCCGGCCAGCGTAGTGGCCCCATGACGCTCGGTCCGGCCGTCGCCATCAGCATCGCGAGGAGGAAGATCAGGGCACCGGACAGTCCCCGCACCGACCGGTGCACCGCCTTCCAGTCGACGAAGGCCAGCGCCGGCACCACAAACCAGGCGATGTAGGTGACCGGGAACGGCTGCACCTCGCCGAACCAGGCCTCGATGCCGGGCAACGCGGACGGAATACCCGAGTTCAACGTGTCCGACCACGGTGCGGTCAGGAAGTTGTCGTTGTCGAAACCCTGGTCGGAGCGCCACGTGACGGAGTTGGACAGCATGCCGGGCAAGTAGGTGATCAACCCGCCCGCGGCTGCGCAGAGCGCGACGACCGCCAGCCGGAGAGAGGGACGCCACGACCGCTGCGCAAGCCGTTCACCGAACATCAGGCAGCCCGTGAGTATCGCCGCTACGAGCGCGGGAAAGACGTAGCCGACGCTGATGGCGAGGTACAGGAACGCAAACGTCGGCAGGGGGCCCGAGCGCCCGCGCAGGTAGCGCAATGCACTCGCCCACGCCTGGGCCACCCATGCCGAGCCGGTGAGAGCCGTGACCCATGTCGCCTGGTCGTAGAACAGGGCGAAGCCGGTGAACGGGACCGCTGCGCCGGCCACCGCGGCCCACGGTGCGCGAGCGCCGTACTCCAGGCAGATCCGGTACACGCCCAGCGCCAACACGACGGAGAAAGCCCACTTCACGCCTGTTGCCAGCAGAACCATGTTGTCCACGGACGGCGCGATCAGATTGACCAGTAACTGCGGCGGATTCCAGAGGCCACCCTGCCCCTCGACGGGGTAGTTGCCGGCCATCCAATGTTCCGGGACCAGGCTCGGGAGCTGTCCGGTGCGCAGGATCCTGCCGAGCATGATCCAGTTCGGCGCCGCGCCCGATTCGGTGTCGTCGGTGTAGAACCACCGATCGTCGGCGGCAAGTATCACCATGTAGACGGCCGACACGGCCAAGACCACCACGCAACCCCAGCCCCAGCGCTGCCGGAGCGGCGTCGCCGTGAGGGCTGTGGGGGAGGTCACATGTGCTCCATAGGTCGGGGACAGGGTTGGCCAGGCAGCCAAGAATAACGAGGATGGGCCGGACGGCGAGCAATTGGGTGCGAGCAGAAGTTCCTACACGTCGCATCCCGGTTTGGTGACAAACTCGGCTCGACATGTCGCGAACTGCATCGTCGACAAGGGCACGTTGAAAGCAGGATATCCCCGTCGACGCCGACTACAACAAGTGGTGGCTGGTGTCCGATTCCGTAGGAGGACGTGAAAATGTCGGCTCCTCACCGCACCGGTTTTCCAGAAGCCGGTCCGTCGCGCTGCTCCGGCGCGGTATGCGCGTTGCAGGCCTTGAAGCAGGACACCCTCGCTCGGTCCGAGGGTGAGTGAGGCGATGTCGGAGCTGACCAGCCGAGAGAACCGGGCCCACCGGTACGGGAAACGGCCGATGGCCCATCGGACCACTGTGTGCGCGCAGGATGCTGTCCTCATCACATTGCTGGGTTCGATCGTCGCCGCAGTGGGCACGTGGCGACCCTCTTTCTGGTACGACGAACTCGCCACGCTCTCGGTGTCGCTCCGCTCCCGCGCCGACCTGGACAGAGTGCTCGGCAACGTCGATGTCGTCCACGGGTTGTACTACGTCTCGATGCGGTATTGGTTCGGACTGTTCGGCGCCTCGGAGTTCTCGGCCAGGTTGCCGAGTGCCCTGGCTGTCGGAGTCGCGGCGGGCGGCGTGGTCGTGCTGGGCCAGAGGCTCGGGAGCCGACGGCTGGGTCTGCTCGCCGGAGTCGTCTTCCTACTGCTGCCGCGTGTGACGTGGGCTGCGGTCGAGGCCCGCAGTTATGCGCCGTCCGCGGCCGCCGCAGTGTGGCTGACCGTACTGCTCCTCGTTGCCTGCCGGTCGGGACGGTTGCGATGGTGGGCGGTCTACGCCGCCGTGCTCGCGCTGTCCGTGGTGCTGTTCCTCTACACGGTCGCGCTGATTCCGGCCCATCTGATCGCCGTGGCGCTCCGCGGTGACCTACGTGGGCGTGGCCTCGCGTGGCTCGGAGCTGCCCTGACGGGATTCGTAGCGGCCTCACCGCTCGTTCTGGAGGCGTTTGCACAGGCGGGACAGACGTCGTGGATTCCGCCGCTCGATCGCAACCTGCCGCGGATCATATGGGAGTACCAGTGGTTCGTGGGAGCCCCGTGGTTCGCGGTGGCATTCACGGTGTTGATTACCGGCGGTGTTGCCGTCCGTCCGGAGGCGAAGGTGGCCCCACAGCGCCGCGGTGTCCTCACGACGGCCGTCCCATGGATCCTTGTGCCGATGGTGATGCTGGGCGGGTACTCGCTCGTCGCGTCCCCGGTCTATCTGGACCGATATCTCACGTTCACGACACCGGCGGTGGCGCTGATCGGTGCGGCTGCGATCATGGCCGTCGCCGTGAGGACGTGGGCGATCGCCGGTGTCACCGGCGCGCTGGTGCTGCTGACGGTGCCGTCGTTCGTTGAGCAGCGCTCCGAGTGGTCCGACCCGAGCGGCATGGACTTCAGCACCGTCAACGACTACGTCGCGGGCCGGTTGGAACCGGGTGACTGCGTGCTGTTCGGCGGTGCGGCATGGAATCCGGCCTCGCAACGGCTGGTGTCGACTGCTCGGCCGGAGACCTTCGCAGGGACCCGCGATCTGGGGCTGGGGCGCACGGCGGCCGTCGAAGGATGGCTTTGGGACGAGAACCTCCCGTTCCAGGCTGTCGCGGGACGGTTGCCCACGTGCGAGGTGGTGTGGTTCTTCGCGGACGCCGAGCGGATGACCGAACAGCGGATTTACCACACGTCGAATCAGTGGTGGACGCTCCCGCCGCATCGGTTCGAGTGGACCCCGGAGTACGCCGGGCTCGTGAATGCCGGGTTCCGAATGGACGAGCGCCAGCAGTTCAATGTCAGTCAGGCAATTCGTTTCGTGCGCTGACCTGATCACCGCAACTGCACGATGACCTCGCCGAACACCGAGAGGGTTCCGGCTACCAGTCGTTCCCCGAGCAGTTCGAGCAGGCCGAAACCCGTCTCAGACCCAGTAGGCGACGCGGGAGCGGTAGTTGCGCATCGCGAGCAGCGCCAGACCCCAGCCGAGCACCGTGATCACCAGGACGATGATCCAGTGGTAGAGCTGCTGGTCGCCACCGAGCAGTGGGGTGCGGACGATGTCGAGGAAGTGGTACAGCGGGTTGATCTCGGCGATCCTGGCGCGGCTCTCGTTGCCGGTGCCGGCGAGGGTCTCCTCGGTCCAGATGATCGGCGTCATGAAGAACAGCAGTTGCACGATGCTGCCGAGCAGCGGCGCGATGTCGCGGTAGCGGGTGGCGAGGATGCCGAACACCAGCGACACCCACACCGCGTTGATCGCGATCAGAAAGAGTGCCGGAATCGCTGCCAACGCCGTCCAGTGCAACGTTCGCGGGAACACGATGAGAATGCCGACATAGATGACGATGTTGTGCGCGAACAAGATCATTTGTCGCCAGACCAGCCGGTATACATGCACGCTCAGAGGCGTCGGCAGCTGTTTGATCAGGCCTTCGTTGGACATGAAGACGTCTGCGCCCTCGAGAATCGAACCGCTGATCAGGTTCCAGATGATGAAACCGAGCGCGACGTACGGCAGAAACGTGGGAACGTCGAGGTTGAACAACGTGCCGTACAGCACGCCCATCGCGATCGCCGAGACGCCGGTCGCGATGGTGATCCAGAACGGGCCTAGCACCGACCGGCGGTAGCGCTGCTTGATGTCCTGCCAGCCGAGAAGCAACCACAACTCGCGGTGACCGAAGCCGTCGCGCAGGTCGTGGAACGCACGACGGAACGTCCGCGAGGACGATTCGAGGAGTTCGTCGTCTAGGGAGGGAGCTGACACAGCGACCGAGCCTACCCGCGGCAGAGGATCGCCTGTTCCGGTGGTCGTGGCTCACTCCGGAGCTGATCGGGAGGTTTTCGTCTGCGCGGGACTACGGTGGTTCGGTCCCAGAAGGAAGGAGTGCTGGTGACCGACGAAGAAGAGGGCCGGCATACCGACAAGGAATTCCCCCCAGCCCGGATCGAACGCAGGCAATTCGGAGTGCCCGACCGACGCAGGGAGCCCGAGGCCGACGAAAACCGTCCGCCCATCTCGGGCGTGGAGCTGAGCAAGGGGCCGACCGAGCTGGCTGAGCATCGCGGACCCCGGATCAACTGGCGCGTCTTCCTCATCGCGGCGGCGATCGTCCTCGTCTTCTCCATCTGGGCAATCGTGATGCCTTCTCGAGCGGCCGAGACCATGGACACGGCCGTCACGTGGATCGCCACGAACCTCGGCTGGTTCTACGTCCTGACGGTCACCTTGGTCATCCTCTTCGTTCTCTGGGTCGCGCTGTCGAAGGAAGGGAGCGTCCGGCTCGGACCGGATCATTCGCGTCCCCAGTACAACCTGTTCACATGGGGGGCCATGCTCTTTGCTGCCGGGGTGGGCATCGACATGCTCTTCTATTCGGTCACCGGACCGATCACCCAATACATATCCCCGCCGTCGGCCTCTCCGCAATCCGTGGAGGCAACACAGGACGCAGTGGTCTGGACGATGTTCCCCTACGGCATCGCCGGCTGGTCCATGTACGCACTGTTGGGCATGGCCATGGGATATTTCGCCTATCGCTGGGGCATGCCCCTGTCGATCCGGGCGGCTCTCTACCCGCTGCTCGGCAAACGAGTGCGCGGAGCGACCGGCGACATCATCGACATCTTCGCCCTCGTCGGAACGGTCTTCGGCGTCGCGACCTCGATGGGAATCGGCGTCGTGCTGCTCAACGTCGGGTTCGCCACCCTGTTCGGATTACCGGAGGGCCTCGCGCTGCAGATCGCGCTGGTTCTCGTCGCGGTCCTCATGACCGTTGCGGCGTGCACGTCCGGTATAGACCGGGGGATCCGCCTCGTTTCGGAGCTCAACCTGTGGGCCGCCGGCGCGATGATGCTGTACATCCTTGTCACCGGCGAGACCGCGTTCCTGCTCAACGCGATGGTCGAGAACATCGGCCGCTTCGTTCTCACCCTTCCCGAACGAACACTCCAGACCTTCGCCTACGAGGAGGACGGCTCGGCATGGATGGCCGGCTGGACACTGTTCTTCTGGGCGTTCTGGCTGGCATGGGGGCCGTTCGTGGGGACTGTTCCTCGCCCGGATCTCCCGCGGACGAACGCTGCGTGAATTCGTCATCGCGGCCATCACCGCCCCGGTACTCTGCGATTTCTTCATCGTGTCGCTCTTCGGAAACAGCGCCATGCGGAAGGTCCTCGGCGGCAACGACGGGTTCGCACAGCAGGCCATCGACAGTCCCGAACACGGTTGGTACGCGCTGCTCGAGATGTTTCCGGGCGCGACATTTCTCATCGGTTTGGCGACCCTGTCCGGCCTGCTGTTCTATCTCACCAGCGCAAACTCCGGGGCCATGGTGATGTCCAACTTCTCGTCGTCGATACCCGACCCCGCGGTGGACGGCGCGAAGTGGCTCCGGATCTTCTGGGCACTGGTCACCGCGGTCCTCACGGTCGCCATGCTTGTTGCGGGCGGCGTGACGACCATGGAGTACGCGACCCTCATCTTCGCCTTGCCGGTGACGATCATCGCTTATCTCGTCATGGCTTCGTTCTCCAAGGTCCTGAGGATGGAGCGGGCCGAGCGCGAAGGGCGGATGCTGCGCCGTCGAACGGCAGCCGTGCACGGTGGGCAGACGCCCGAGAAGACATGGCGACAGCGATTGGGCGGCTTGCGGTCCTATCCGACGAACAAGGCGGTGGCGCGATTCGCGGAACGGGTGATCCACCCGGCCCTGCGCGAAGTTGCGGACGAGTTCAACGAACTCGGGTACCGAGCGGACCTCACCGTCACACCGGACGAGGAGACCGGCATCGATGCACACACGCTCCTCGTCGATATGGAGGAGCATCGTGACTTCCAGTACCAGGTCGCGGGAGTCGAGGCGCCGGTACCGATGTTCGGTGGCCGAAGCATGGCTCGAGAAATCGACGTCTACTACCGGCTGGAAGTGTTCACCCAGACCGGGTCGGAGGGCTACGACCTCATGGGATCGACCGAACAGAAGATGATCAACGACGTCCTGGACCACTACGAGGCCCACCTCGGGTTCCTCCCATATTCCTCCGAACACGACTACGCGTCGACACTGACTCCTCCGAGGCTTGCAGGCCCGGAGGAAGTCTCGCAGATCCCCGAGGTCGCCGACGACGTCGAAAGGATCGACAGCGACCCCGACCGGTGAGCCGGGGGGCACACTGGAGTGCACGTCTCGGGAGGAAAGTGCATGACAATTTCGGCAGCACCGTCCGTACTGCAGCGGCTCGACGGGATTCGCGACCGGCAGGAGGAGTTCTACCGCGACCTGCACGCTCATCCGGAACTGTCGCATCAGGAGACACGGACGGCCGCTGCCGTTGCCGAGTGGCTCGGGGCGCTCGGGTGCGAGGTGCACACCGGCGTGGGTGGCACCGGCGTCGTGGGGATCGTGCACAACGGCGACGGCCCGTCGGTGCTGTTGCGTGCCGACATGGACGCTCTCCCGGTCCGGGAGGAAACCGGCCTGCCGTATGCCGCGGCGGTGACGGCAACCGGTACGGACGGCACCGAGGTGCCGGTCATGCACGCGTGCGGCCACGACGTCCACGTTGCCTGCCTACTGGGGGCGGTCGAACTGCTCGCGCGCGGCACCGGCGACTGGCACGGCACGCTGGTCGCCGTCTTCCAGCCCGCAGAGGAGGTGGCAGACGGAGCCCGGACCATGGTGGACGACGGTCTCGCCGAGATCGTCGGAAAGGTCGACGTCGCCCTCTGCCAGCACGTGCTCGCACTCCCGGCGGGAACTATCGGCACCCGGAGCGGCGCGGTGTTGTCCGCCGCCGACAGCATGCGAATCACAGTCCACGGCCGCGGCGCACACGGATCGATGCCACAGGCGTCGATCGATCCGGTCGTTCTCGCAGCCATGATCGTGATTCGGCTGCAGACCGTGATCTCCCGCGAGACACGACCCGGCGAGCCGGCGGTACTCACCGTCGGCAGTGTGCAGGCCGGGACGAAGAGCAACGTCATTCCCGACCACGCGACCATCCTGCTCAACATCCGCACGTACGACGAGGACATCCGATCCGGGATTCTCGATGCCATCGAACGGATCGTCAGGGCGGAATGCGAGTCGTCCCGGTCGCCGCGGCCACCCGAATTCGAGTTGTTCGACCAGTATCCCGCGACCGACAACGACCCGGAGGTCACCGAGACGGTCGCGGCCGCATTCGCCGAATATTTCGGCGCCGACGCCGGCGAACTTCCCCTCCAGACCGCGAGCGAGGACTTCAGCGACCTGCCGCGCGCACTCGGAATTCCCTACACCTACTGGGGTATCGGTGGCATCGAACCCGAGTTGTACAGGCAGGCGGCCGTCGCGGGTCGCGTCGCGCAGGACATTCCCGTCAACCATTCGGCGAGCTTCGCGCCGGTGCTGCAACCCACGCTCGACACCGGAACTGCGGCACTGATCGTCGCGGCGCTGGCGTACCTGACGGGTGGCGGTACACCGAGGTGACCACCGGTAGTACGTTGCTGCTCGTACTCGACCTTGCAGGCGTTTTCGCGTTCGCGCTCAACGGAGCGCTCACCGCGGTCCGCGTCACCCGAATCGACATCGTCGGCGTCGTGACGCTCGGGATGACCACCGCGCTCGGTGGCGGCATCATCCGCGACATCATCATCGACGACCTGCCGCCCGCGACGTTCAGCGACTGGCGCTACCTCGCGGTCGCTGCGGTGGGCAGTCTCCTTGCGTTCTTCGGCAGCAAGCTGGAACCACTGTCGAAACCCATCACCGTTTTCGACGCGCTGGGTCTGAGCCTGTTCGCGGTGACGGGCGCGGCCAAGGCGCTGGATTTCGGGCTCGGCCCGATGCAGGCCGTCATCCTCGGCACGATCACCGGCGTGGGTGGTGGGACGGTGCGCGACGTGCTCATCGGTCGGGTGCCGGTCGTGTTGAGCAGCGAGCTCTACGCGATTCCCGCGATGGTTGCGGCCACCGTCATCGTCGTCTGCATGAGTCTCGATGTACCGAAGCTACCGGCGGCACTCGGTGCTGCGACGTTGTGCTTCGTCATCCGGATGATCGGTGTCCGATACGGTCTCAACGCTCCCGGGCCACGCGGATTCGACGGCCCGGACCCACCGGAGAAGCGTGCCTCCTCGTGAGCCGGCGAATGCGTGTCATCCGGCAGCGTAGAGCCCGTCGATCTCCTCCGCGTACTTGGCGTCGATCGGCCTGCGCTTGAGCTTCATCGTGGGCGTCAACTCGTCGCCCGATGGTTCCCAGACGGTGGAGAGCACCGAGTATTTCTTGATCTGCTCGACCCGCGACAGTTTCGTATTCGCTTCCTGCACACACTTTTCGATGAAGTCGAGGACGACGGGGTGCTGGGCGAGTTCTTCATGCGTGCCGGTCAGTCCGTGTTGTTCGGCGAAAGCGGCCAGGCCGTCGGGGTCGAGGGCGAGCAGCGCGACGTTGTAGGGACGGTCGTTGCCGATGGCGACGGCGCCGCCGAGCATCGGGCACGCGGCGCGTAGTGCACCCTCGATGTTGGCCGGCGACATGTTCTTTCCGGCCGCGTTGACGATGAGTTCCTTCTTGCGGTCGATCAGACGGAGGTAACCGTCGGCGTCGATCTCGGCGATGTCGCCGGTGTGCAGCCATCCGTCCCGGTCGATGGTGTCGGCGGTCTTCTCGGGATCGTTGCGGTATCCGTGCATGAGCAGTGGGCCGGCGACGAGGAGTTCGCCGTCTTCGGCCAGCTTGACCTGCGCGTTGGGCACCACCTGCCCGACTGTCCCGATCCGGATGGCATCGGGCCGGTTCATGGTGACCACACACGACGTCTCCGACATGCCCCACACCTCGGAGCACGGGATGCCAAGGGCGAGAACGAATTCGAGGACTTCGGGTGAGATCGCGGCTGCGCCGGTGACGGCGACGCGCACCTGGTCCAGACCCAGCTTGGCCCGGATCGACGAGAGCACCAGCTTGTCGGCGACGGCGTGCTGCACCTCGAGCGACTTGGGAACCGGCTTACCATCGGACTGCAACCGGGCGCGTTTGCGTCCGACATCGATCGCCCACAGGGCGAGCTTCTTCTTCACCGGGCTGGATTCCTCGGCGAGGGTCTTGTCGATTGCGGCTTTGAGCTTGTACCAGACCTGCGGAACGGCACCGAACAGTGTGGGCCGCACGCTCGGCAGCACAGCGATCGCCTGTTTGAGGTCGTCGAGCGTCGTGATCTGCATGCCCGTGTAGATGCTCGAATAGTGCGAGCCCCACCTGTTCGCGATGTGCGCGTCGGGCAGGTAGGAGACGATCCGGTCGTCGGGACCGGTCTTCAGGATTGTGCTGGTCGACTCGATCTCGGTGATGAGGTTCGCATGAGTGAGTTCGACGCCTTTGGGAGGCCCGGTGGTGCCGGACGTGTAGATCAGGGTGAGCAGGTCGGACGGTTGCACGGCCTTCCACGTCGCCTCGAAGTCGAACGACGGGTCGGCGGCGGCCTCCACGTCGTCGAGCGACAACGTGCCCTCGGGTTTCGCGTCGATGCACACCAGATGCTCGACCTTCGTGTCGCCGAGTGCCTTCCGCAGCACGGGAACGAACTGTTCCTCGCAGATCATCACCCGGTTGCCGGCGTTGCCGAGCACATAGGTGATCTGCTCGGCGGTCAGCGAGTTGTAGATGGAGAACGGCACTGCGCCCAGGTGCATCGCGGCGGTATCGACGAGGTGGAATTCGGGGCGGTTCGTCAGCATGATCCCGACGGTGTCGCCGTGCTGTACACCGAGACCTGCGAGGCCCGCGGCGAGCGACCGAACCTTGTCGGAGTACTGCCGCCACGTGTACCGGACCGAGTCGTCCGGGGTGCGCAACGCAATGTTGTCGGGATACGCGGACGCGGTGGCCCGAAACGCAGCGCAGAGGGTGGACGGTGAGTCGAGACGAGATGTCATCGCAGGCTCCCAGTGAGGCGGTGGCGGCAAGTGTAGGACGAAGCGCCGACGCCCGTGAGCGGTTTTCGAGATCTCTCGGTGAGGTTCCCTGCGTCAGGGACGCTCGAACTTTTCCTCGCGTCCGAGTTTGCGCAACCGCACCCACTCGCGCAGCCCCGCGGGGTCCCGGCGTGTGATCAGGAAGTACCACCCGAAGCGAATCCACTCTTGGGGCAACAACTTCCGCAGTCCCGGCTGGGACAGCAGATACCCGCGGTTGCGGTAGGTGAAGTAGCGCTTGGTCTCGTTGTCGGGGAACTGGGTGTGCATGCGACCGCCGAGGATCGGCTTGAACTCGTCGGCGCCGTCCGGATGCAGATATGCGGTTTGCAGGCAGGTGCCGAACGGCAGACCCGAGCGCACGAGCCGGCGATGCACCTCCACTTCGTCGCCGCGCACGAACAACCGCAGGTCCGGCACGCCCACGGCGTCGATCGCGGCGGCAGTGAACAGTGCACCGTTGAACAGCGACGCGATCCCGGGCAGCAGGTCCTCCTCGCCGAGTTCGTGACGCCACCGTCGCCACACCACCCCGCGGCGCAGCGGAAACGCCAACCGGCCGGGCTCGTCGATGTCGCAGACGACCGGCGACACCTCCGCGAGATTGTTGCGCCGCGCACAGTCCAGCAGCGTCGCGAGAACGTCGGGGCCTTCCGGCCGGCCGTCGTCGTCGGCGAGCCACACCCGGTCCGCTCCCAGCGACAGTGCGTACAGGATGCCGAGCGCGAAACCGCCCGCGCCGCCCAGATTGTGCTTGGAACCGAGGTAGGTGGTGGGCAGGTCGACGGCCTCGACGAGCTCACGCACCGCGCTCTCGTCGGCGTTGTCGACGACGACGAGATGATCGAGCGGACGGGTCTGCGCCGACAGGACCTTCAGCGATGCGGCGAGTAGTTCACGTCGACGGTGGGTGACGACGACACCGATGATGCGTTCGTCAGCCACCGTTCGAGCCCGTCGCAGCTGCGGCGCCGGAACCGGCCTGGGCGGCGCGTTCACGTTCGAGTTCCTCGAGCACCTTGCGGACGTGGTCTCCCGCCTCGTTGCCTTCGTATGCGCGCACCACGTGCTCGATGTCGCCCTCTTCGCGGATCCGGCCGTGATCGATCCACATGGCCTGGTCGCACAGCTGGGCGAGGAACTCGTTGGAGTGGCTGGCGAACACGAGGATGCCGGAACGCGCGACGAGCGCCTGCAGCCGCACGCGCGCCTTCTTCATGAAGTCGGCGTCGACTGCGCCGATGCCCTCGTCGAGCAGCAGAATCTCCGGGTCGATGCTCGTGACGACACCCAGCGCCACCCGCACCCGCATGCCGGTCGAGTAGGTGCGCAGGGGCATCTGCAGGTAGTCGCCGAGTTCGGTGAACTCGGCGATCTCGTCGACCTTCGCGAGCATCTGCTTGCGGGACATGCCGAGGAACATGCCTCGGATCAGGATGTTCTCGTAACCGGAGATCTCGGGGTCCATCCCGACACCGAGGTCGAAGACGGGCGCCACCCGGCCGCGCACGCGGGCGGCGCCGCGAGTCGGCTCGTAGATGCCCGACAGCAACCGGAGCAATGTGGATTTACCGGCACCGTTGTGCCCGACGAGCCCGACGCGGTCGCCCTCCTTCAACGACATGGTGATGTCGCGGAGTGCTTCGACGACGACAACGTCCGAGCTGTTGCGGCCGATCGCGCCACCGGCCCTGCCGAGGAACGCCTTCTTCAGAGACCGAGTCTTCGCGTCGAAGATCGGGAAGTCGACGCACGCGTTGCGGGTTTCGATGCTCACATGGCTCACGAGGCTGCTCCTGAAGCTGACACGAGTTCCGAGCCTACCGGGCGGCCCGACGCGACCACGTCGGGCGCGTGCCCTACAGGTACTGGCCGGTGCCGTGCTGGCCACGGCCCTGCTGCTCGGAGCCCGGACCGCCGAGACCGGGAGGCAGGGCGCCTTGACGCATCTGCTCGAGCTGGGCGCGTGCGGCCATCTGCTGGGCGAACAGTGCGGTCTGGATGCCGTGGAACAGTCCTTCGAGCCAGCCGACGAGCTGGGCCTGTGCGATCCGTAGTTCCGCATCGGACGGCACGGAGTCCTCGCTGAACGGCAGCGCCAGGCGCTCGAGTTCTTCGCGGAGTTCGGGGGCGAGGCCCTGTTCGAGTTCCTGGATGGACGAGTGATGGATCTCCTTGAGGCGGGTGCGGCTCGCATCGTCGAGGGGCGCGGCCTTCACCTCCTCGAGGAGTTGCTTGATCATGGTTCCGATCCGCATGACCTTCGCGGGCTGCTCGACCATGCCGGTCAGTGGATCGGCGGGGTTCTCCGCGTTCTCGCTCGTCTGCTCGGAACGAGCGTCGGCGGGGGCTTCGGGTCGGGGCACCTGGACGGGGTTGCCGTCCGGGCCGATCACGAGAACGGTGTTCTTGTCCGGTTGGGTCATAACTACATAGTGTCCCTTCACATCGGGTATCGCCGCCGCAGCGGGGGACTGTGCGGAATGTCGCTGGTTCGGGTTCGAGCGTACCCACCGGTTTCGCGCTTCCCCGGGCGTGGGCGACCGTCGATTGACACCGGGATTTAGAGTGTCACGCATGGCTTACGACGTTGCCCGGATTCGGGGGTTGATCCCCTCGCTCGGCGACGGATGGATTCATCTCGATCCACAGGCGGGTATGCAGATCCCCGACGCGGTGTCGCGCACGGTGTCCACTGCGTTCCGCAACGCCGCCTCCTCCGCCTCCGGACGGCACATCTCGTCCCGTCGAAGCGCGGTGATCCTCGACAACGCACGCAACGCTGTTGCCGAACTGGTCGGCGGCGACCCCGCGGGTGTCGTGCTGGGCTCCAGCCACGCGGTGCTGTTGGCCTGGCTGGCGGAGGCGCTGAGCTCGCGGCTCGGTCTCGGCACGGGCATGGTGCTTTCGCGACTCGACGACGAAGCCAATATCGCGCCGTGGTTGCGCGTCGCCAGCCGCTACGGCGCCCAGGTGCGATGGGCCGAGGTCGAGATCGAAACGTGCGATCTCCCCGCGTGGCAGTACGAGGAGCTGATCACCCCCACGACCCGGCTCGTGGCGTTGTCGGCCGCATCGTCCGTCGTCGGTTCTGCTCCGGATGTGAGGATCGTGTCCGACCTCATCCACGAGGTGGGTGGACTCATGGTGGTCGACGCCGCCGGCGCCGCTCCGTACGCGCACGTCGACATCAGCGATCTCGGAGCCGACATTCTCACCGTCGACGCCGCCGCGTGGGGTGGCCCACAGGTCGGTGCGCTGGTCTTCGCCGATCCGTCGCACCTCGACCGTATTCCCGCGCTGTCGCTCGACCCGCATGCCCGCGGACCCGAGCGGCTCGAGGTGGGTGGGCACCAATACGCGTTGCTTGCCGGTGTCGCGACCTCGATCGATTTCCTCGCGGCGCTCGACGACGACGCCACCGGCAGCCGACGCGAGCGGCTCGAGGCGTCGATCAGTTCGATGCAGGACTATCAGGACCGGTTGTTCGACCGGCTCATGCGTCAGCTCGACAGCCTGACGGGCGTCATCGTGCTCGGCCGGGCCCCCAGCCGTGTCCCCACGCTCAGCTTCACCGTCGACGGCGTGCCCGCCGAGAAGGTCACCGGGCATCTGGCCGACCGTCGCATCGCGACCGTCGCCAGTGCCCGCGGAACGAGCCGGTTGCTCGATTCGCTGGGGGTGAGCGACGAGGGCGGCGCCGTCAGCGTCGGTCTCGCGCCCTACACCACCTCTTTCGAGATCGACCAGCTCGTCCGCGAACTCCGGAACCTGTGAGCGGGCTCAGTTCCCCCTGACCCGCAGCACCACCTTGCCCACCGTTTCCGGTGAATCGAGCAGTTCGTGGCCCTTCGCCGCTTCCGCGATGGGGAGTTCGGCGTGGACAACCGGCTGCACCTTCGCCTCCTCGATCAGCGGCCACAGATGTTCGCGTACGGCGGCGACGATCGCGGTTTTACCGGATTTGCCGTGGTCGGGACGGCCGCGCAAGCCGGTCGCGGTGACGCTGCCGCGCTTGGCGAGGAGCTTGCCGAGGTTCAACTCGCCCTTCGTGCCGCCCTGCATGCCGATCACCACCAGGGTGCCGTCGGGAGCGAGGACGTCGATGTTCCGCGACAGATATACCGCGCCCATGTTGTCGAGCACCACGTTCGCGCCGCCGTACTGCTTCTTCACCACGGAGACGAAGTCCTCGCTGCGATAGTCGATCGCGAGGTCGGCGCCGAGCTCGCGACAACGGTCGAGTTTGCCCGCCGACGCGGTGACCGCAACGGTCGCGCCGAGCGCCTTGCCGACCTGAATCGCGTGCGTGCCGATGCCGCCGCCACCGCCGTGGACGAGCAGGACATCACCGCGGGCGAGCCCGGCCACCATCACGACGTTCGACCACACCGTGCATGCCACCTCGGGTAGCGACGCCGCGACCGCGAGATCCATGCCCTCGGGGACCGGCAGCAACTGGGAGGACTGAACGACGACCTGCTCGGCGTAGCCGCCGCCCGCGAGGAGCGCGCACACCCGGTCGCCGACCTGCCAGCCGCTCACGCCTTCCCCGAGCTCGGCGATCACACCCGAGCATTCGAGGCCGAGGATCTCGCTGGCGCCCGGAGGCGGCGGGTACAGCCCCCGGCGCTGCAGCAGGTCCGCGCGGTTGACCGCCGTCGCCACGACATCGAGGAGTACCTGTCCGGGGCCGAGCACCGGGTCGGGGTGCTCGGCCCACTGGAGGACTTCGGGACCGCCGGGTTCGTTGACAACGATTGCGTGCATGCGTTCGACGCTATCGCGCCCTGCCCGATCCCGTGGCGCTGCGTGTGTGCGTGTCCGATCGAAGCCGGCAGCGAACGAGCACCGCGGGACTCGAAGATCATTTCACGCCTGTGGCGGACGTCGCGTTGGTTGACCGGCCGGTAACTTTTGCGTCGGTTCGCTATTACACTGCCCGCGTGAACAGCGAACGCGACGACCCGAACTGGCTCACTGCGGACGAGCAGAATGCGTGGCGTCTGTATATGGACGGCACCAATCGGCTCATGAGCGTTCTCAACCGCAATCTGCAGGAGCAGCACGGATTGTCGCTCGCCGAGTACCGAATACTCGTCATGCTCTCCGAAACCGCCGACGGGTCTCTGCGCATGAGCGACCTCGCCGACGGTGTGCTTTCGTCCCGCAGCCGTCTCACGCATCAGATCCGCCGGATGGAGGACGACGGCATGGTCGTCCGGAGTTCCTGCCCGGACGACGGCCGGGGTGTGCTCGCGACCGTCACCGACGAAGGTCGTCGCCGGCTCGCGGAGGCCGCACCCACCCACGTCGACGATGTTCGGAACAATCTCATCGATCTGCTCGGTAAGACCCAGGTCAAAGCCCTCGCAAGAATCTTCGGCCGCATCGACGAAGCCCTCTCCGACCAGTAGGTGCCCGCAGCGGTTAGGATTTGCCACGGAAGCGTGGCAGAGCGGCCGAATGCACTCGCCTTGAAAGCGAGCTTGGGTAACACCAACGGGGGTTCAAATCCCTCCGCTTCCGCCGTAGGGAAAGGCCCTGAACTGGTGTAAATCGCCAGTTCAGGGCCTTTTTGCGATCGCGTGTCGTGGTGGTCGGTCGGCTTGTGCCCACACTTTGCCCACATTTGCCGCGGATCGTGCCTGATCGGGCGCGTTGCCCCACGGCCTCGAGATCGTTGTCGAATAGGTCCGCATAAGTGTCGAGTGTCATCGCAGCGCTCGCGTGTCCGAGCATTCGCTGCAAGACCTTCACGTTCGCTCCAGCAGCGACTGCGAGGGACCGCCTTTGTGAACCATCCTGTGACGCTCACAGAATGCAGCAGGTATCCGCCGGACTTGCTGGGAACACCAGATCGTCACGGCCGCGGTCCTCGCATTGCTTCGCCAGCTCTTCGACAACGAACAATGGGATCGGCCCCGTGCGGGCCTCGTGTGGCTTGGACGTCCCCCACAGCTGACGAACTACCGTCCCTTATCCCAGCGGAAGAGCACGGTGCTGAGAATGCCGAACACCACGGCCACACCGAGCAGCACCGCTACGGATACCCACGGCCACGGTCCCCCAGTCCACGAGGCCCTCACGAGTTCCGCTAGGTGGTGCACAGGCGAAAAGGTCATCACGGTGCGGACCCCGTCATTGAGCCCGTCAGCGGGGAAGAACGCGCCAGAACTCAACATGAGAACGATCATGAGTACGTTGCCGACGCCCGTCGCGGCGGCCACGCTCGGGTAGATCGCGGCGAGCGTGTAGCCGATCGCCAGCATCGCGACCAGGCCGAGCACCAGCGCCAGTATCACCATCACCAGGTGATCGGGTGGGTCGACACCGAACACCGCGACACCGACCACCAGGGTGAGCAGCGAACCGACGATGCCGAGGACGAAGTGGACGGTGAGATCGGCGGCGACATAGGTGCGCGGTCGTAGCGGCGTCACGCGTAGCCGCATCAGGGCTCCGCTAGCACGGAGGATGAGCTGGTTCTGGGGGACGGAGACGACACCGACGATCAGAATCGAGATCACCGCGATCCCGGGGAGCATGTTGTCGACGAAGCCGCGCATCCCGAATTCCGGTGCGGGCTCGTTGCCGAAGATGAGACCGAGGATGAGCAACAACACGGGAGAGAAGACAAGGAGGAAGAAGAACCCGACCGGTTCCCTGAGCTGGGACTTGAAGAACGCCGTCGTCAAATTGCCGTAGCCACGCATGTCACTCGCCCTCTCGCATCGTTCGCCCGGTCAGTGCTAGAAAGACGTCCTCGAAGGTCGCCTCCTGCATCGACATGTCTGTGACCACCGCCCCTTGGGCGGAGAGATCGGCCATCACCCGGGCGGCGAACTGACCCGTTCCGGTGACGACGAGGTGGTCGCCGTCGTGGCCGACGGAGCTGACCCCGTCGACATCGAGGAGAGCGTCCTCGTCCACCACGCCGTCGGCACGAAGCAGGAGCCGGGAGCCGCCGGCGTGCTCAGCGATGAGGTCGGAAGGTGCCCCCTCCGCGATGATCCGTCCTGCGTCGATGATCGCGATCCGGTCGCAGAGCGCCTGGGCCTCCTCCATCGAGTGGGTGGTCAACACGATGGTGCGCCCCTGGCGTGCGAGGTTCCGCAGGATGTCCCAGATCGCGTGGCGGGCGCGAGGGTCCACGGCCGAGGTCAGTTCGTCGAAGAAGAGCAGCTCTGGATCGTGGAGCAGGGCGAGGGCGATGAACACCCGCTGCCGCTGGCCTCCGGAGAGCTTCTCGACGCGGGAGGTCGCCTTGTCCGTCAACCCCAGTTCGCCGAGAACCTCGTCCACGTCCCGCGCGTGCGGGTAAAAGGACGCGAAGGTGCTCAGCGCCTCCCGCACGGTGAGCCGCGGAATGAGCGTCGCCTCCTGCAGTTGGGTTCCCATGCGCGGCGCGAGCAGACTCCAGTCCCGGATGGGGTCCAGTCCGAGGACGCTGACCTCACCGGCGGTCGGCCGATCGATCCCCTGCAACTGGTTGAGCAGGGTGGTCTTCCCGGAGCCGTTCGGTCCGAGTAGGCCGAAGATCTGATGTTCGTCGATCGTGAGGTCGACTCCGTCGACGGCGTGCACGTCCCCGAAATTCCTGCGGACCCCGCGACAGATGATGGCGGACATCAATCCTCCTCTGGCGGGTCGGAAGGCAACGGGACCCCTCCCATGAGGTCGGCGAGTGCGCTGGCGGGCATGATCACGATGCCGCGTTCGACGTCGGCGAGCAATAGGACCTGGTCGCCTGGCTTGTAGCCGAAGAGGTCACGTGCCCCCTTGGGGATGACGATCTGGCCCTTCGGTCCGATCGTGAGTGTTGCGGCGTACTTTCCTCGCGGAGTCCGCGGTGCGTCTTCCATGAACTTCTCCTAAAAGTCTAACTAGTAGGAAAAGTATAACTCGCGGAGCGCCGAGAGGGCCCACACGAGCACTTTCAGGGGGTGACGCCGAGGTAATCGAGAACCACACCGAGCCAGAAGCTTCCGCACCCGGGGTAGGCACGCAACCCCAACCTGAGGCTCGCAACGCCCGTAGCTGCTACGGCCGGTGCGAGCCTCAGGTTTATGACGTGAAGTTCGGTCGTGCTCAGCTGTGACCTTCGATCTCGTCGGCGATGAACGACACCCACGACCGCACTTCGTCGGGTTCGGCGCCCGCCCGGAATTTCTTGTAGTCACGCGGGACGAGCTTCCCGATCAGCTCGGCCGTCTCGTCGTCGTCCGAGGACTCGTCGTCCCCGGCGGAGAACAACCACACCAGATGCTGGCTCAACTTCCTGCCCTGAGCCAGCAGCGCCTCTCGAGTGTCCGGCGACCACTGTGCGTCCTCGACCTCGCCGCCGAACACGATCGCCTCGAACTCCTCTGCGCGTTCGAGGTCCGACAGGTCACCGACAGTGACCTCGATGTCCCGCCCGGTCAGCGCCTCGGCGATCACCTCGGCGATCTTCCGGGTCGGTCCGTCGGTGTTCTCTGTGGCGACGAGTACGGTCATGTCGGCTCCCTCGTGTGCGGCGGTGAAACGGTCACTGTTGTGGCGTTCCCGCTCGTCGAGGTACAGAAACCTCTCGGGACGCCGGGTCAGGGACGGAAGACCGCGCGGACACACCCTTCCTTCTTGTTCTTGAACAGGTCGTAGCCGCGCACCGATTCTTCGAGCGACATGTCGTGGGTGATGAGGTACGTCGGGTCGAGTTTGCCTTCCCGGACGTAGTCGAACAGGCGCGGAATGTATCGCTGACCGTGCTGCTGCGCCGTCCGGAGGGTGAGGCTTTTGTTCGTCAAAGCGCCCATCGGGAACTTGTCGGTGAGACCGTAGATGCCGAGGACCGACACCGTGCCGCCCTTGCGGCACGCGATGATCGCCTGCCGCAGGGCGGTGGCGCGGTCCGTCTCGAGCCGCAGGACCTGCTTCGCTCTGTCGTAGAGGTTCTGCAGCCCTGTGCCGTGGCCTTCCATGCCGACGGCGTCGATGCACGCGTCGGGGCCGCGGCCGCCGGTGAGTTCGCGAAGGGCCTCGGTGACGCTGTCGACGTCGGTGTAGTCGAGGGTTTCGGCGCCGATCCGGTCGCGGGCGAGTGCGAGGCGTTCGGGGAATCGGTCGATGACGACGACGCGGTGGGCACCGAGGATCCGGGCGCTGTGGGCGGCCATCAGTCCCACACCGCCGCTGCCCCATACGGCGACGGTGTCGCCGGGGGAGATGTCACAGAAGTCGGCACCCATGAAACCGGTGGGCACGGCGTCGGACAGGAACAGGGCGTGCTCGTCGCCGACACCGTCGGGGATGGGGAAGCAGTTGACGTCGCCGAACGGGACGCGAATGTACTCGGCGTGTGAGCCCTGGTAGCCGCCGAAGGGGTGGGTGTAGCCGTAGATGCCACCGGTTGGATATCCGAAAACCTCTTGCTGGAGTTCGGCATTGGGGTTGGTGGTGTCGCACACGGAATGCAGGTCGTGCTCGCAGTACCAGCAGGAGGGGCAGCCGATGAAGGAGGGGACGACGACGCGTTCGCCCTTCCGGACCTTCGACACTTCCGGACCCGTGTCGACGATTTCACCCATGAACTCGTGTCCGAAGACGTCGCCTTCCCGCATGCCCGGCAGGTAACCGTCGATGAAGTGCAGGTCGGAGCCGCACGTCGTGGTCAGTCCGACCCGCACGATGACGTCGTGCGGGTTGAGTATCCGTGGGTCGTCGACAGTTTCGACCGACAAGTCGTTGACACCGTTCCAGCACAGTGCGCGCATCGCGAACTCCTATCGGGCGCTCTCGCGGGCGCTCGGGTTGTGACGGATGGTGGGGATCTCGCCGGTCTGCATCAACGCGCGTGCCCGGTAAAGAGCCTTGAAAGCCATTGCCCGAGACATGATCTCGGGTACAGGTCCGGTGAATTCGATCTTGACCTCGGTGCCGAGGTCGCCGGGGGCGTCCGCGAACGAAATCGTGACCGGGGCAGATCCGTCGTCCCCGGGCCCGAAGAAGCGGATGGAGGCGGATTCGACGACGAGATCGCTGCGCCACACGACGGGGTCCTCCGAGTCGGGGTCGAGCACCCACTCCACTCCGCCGGGGTGGTTCGGACGGACTTCGCCGAATTCCCCCAGCACGCGCGACAACGACTCCGGATCACGCCAGAACCGCTCCACCTCGCTGCGGGGACGAGCGATCGTCATGGTCTGGGGCCGGTGTCTTCGGGCACCCGCGGGCAGTACCGAGCCCACGAGGTCGTTCACGATGTGGCCGGCCCTGTCGACGACGGACATGACGCCTCCGATCTGGTCTTTGTTCTTCGGTACCCCGCGTGGGCGGAGAAAACACGTGCGTCAGGAAGGCCCGGCGCGGAGCGCCAACTCGACGGCCGCGGCAGCCCCGCCGTGCCACGGCTCTCCGTGACCCGGAAGCAGATGCGTCGCACCCGTGTCGGCGATCGCCGAGAGCGATGCGAGCGCGGCGGCACTGTCGGCGGTCGCCGCTCCCGACACGATCTGCGGTCCGCGCGCGGCGGTGTAGGGGTCGAGGGTGACGATCGCGTCCCCGGCGATGACCGTGTCGCGGTCGGGCAGGTAGAGCGCGCAGTGCCCGAAGGTGTGCCCGGGGGTGTGCAACACGAGGGGATCGCCGGGAACGTCGAGGCACTCCCCTCCGTCGAACAGGGTGACTTCGTCGACGCCCCGCACGCCGAGAGCTCCGGCCACAACCATCCGTGCCATCACCGGGATGCAGGCGGGATAGCGGACGGGATAGATCAACCGGTTGCGTTCGTGCTTGTACCGGTAGGGATGGGCGGCGAGAAACCGCTCGTCGCGGTGCGCCCGGATCGGCACCTGCCAGCGCCTGCGCATGCGGCGCGCAGAACCGACATGGTCGAAGTGCGCGTGGGTGAGTACGACGGCCCGGACGTCGTCGGTGCGACGCCCGATATTCTGCAGACCCCGCTCGACGTGGGCGAATGTCGCGGGGAAGCCACTGTCGACAACGGTGACGCCGTCGTCGTCCTCGACCAGATAGACGTTGACGTCGGCGTGCGCTATCCGGTGGACACCTGGTGCGACGTCTCGAGCGAACATCAACAGACCTTCCGTGCCGGGCGGGCAGAGAACTCGACGATTACCCGGACGCCACATGTCCAAACGTGGTCGCCGCGACACGTACCCGTCACGATCCGGGACGCTGCGACTGGTGCCGTTACCAGTGCACTTGACCTGTGGGCGCAAACCGGGTGGGATTTGAAGCTTCATGTCGTCGGGGGACGAGGAGATCGATGCGTAAGAAAACCATCGCCACATTCGCGGTGGTTTGCCTGTTACCGCTGTTCGGCCCGGCGGTCACGCAGGCACAACCCGCGCCGAAGACAGCGGCGGTCGAGCGTGTCGATCACATCGACGATCAGCGCACCGCGCTGCATGTGTATTCGCCCGCGATGGACCGCGTCGTGCAGGTGCAGGTGCTGCACCCCGCATGGGACGGACCGAGGCCCACGCTGTACCTGCTCGACGGCGTCAGCGCCGGCGAGGAATCGGACTTTCGCGAGAGCACCTGGACTCAGCGCACCGACGTCGCCGACTTCTTCGCCGACAAGAACGTCAACGTGGTGCTGCCGGTCGGCGGCACGGCCAGCTACTACGCGGATTGGAAGAATCCGGACCCGGTGCTCGGCGTGAACCGGTGGGAGACGTTCCTGACCCAGGAATTGCCGCCCGTCATCGATGCCCGGTTCAACGGGAACGGCACCAACGCCATCGCCGGACTGTCGATGGGCGCCACCGGCGCGATGACGCTGATCACCCGGCATCCCGACCTCTACGAAGGGGTCGCGGCGCTGAGCGGATGTCTCGACACGTCGCAGGATTCGACGCGCGATTCCGTGCGGGGCACCGTCGCGTACAAGGGTGGTAATCCCGACAATATGTGGGGACCACCCGGCGACCCGGCGTGGGAGGAACACGATCCCTACCTGCTGGCCGAGCGCTTGCGGGGGAAGGACATCTTCATCAGCACCGGCAACGGGCTGCTCGGCCCCTACGATTTCGGCGCCGACACGGATGCGCTGTCCGTCGGTGCGCCTCTCGAGGTGGGAACGTTCGTCTGCACGCTCACCTTCGATCGGCGGCTACGGGAGCTGGACATACCGGCGCGCGTGGTCTACCGGCCGTGGGGCACGCATTCGTGGGGGTACTGGCAGGACGACATCAAGGTGGCGTGGCCGACACTTCGTGAAGCGCTCGGACTCGGCTGACCTGTCGGTGCAGTCCGATCAGTGCAGGTCGATGCGGTCGGTGGCCGGCGGTTTCACCGGCGCCCGGTCGCTCAGATAGGCGTTCAAGGCATCCAGCTCGTGGCCGGCCCCGGTCCGGCGCTGCGCCTCGGAGAAGACGGAGAACCCGTCCCCTCCGTCCGCGAGGAACCCGTTGACCGCCACCGAATACGTCGTCTCGGGGATCAATGGCGTGCCGGCGATCGAGATGTCGCGGATGCGTTCGCCGCGCGGCGCGAGACGGTCGAGTGTGTACCGCAGGGTGTGGGACGGGGCGAGAATGCGTTCGAGAGGCCGGCCCGAGACCTCCTCCTGAAATTGCTGCTCGAGCACCGCGTCGATTTGTGCACCGGTCAGCTCCAGCACCTGCACGCGGTTGCCGAACGGTTGCACGGCGTAGGTCTGCCCGAAGGTGACAGTGCCGTCGCCGGTGTAGGTGAGGTCGGCTCTGATGCCCCCGGGGTTCGTCAACGCGATCTGCGCCCCGAACGGTTCCGCCGCCGCGAGCTGGGCGTCGGCAACGAGATTGCCGAGGGGGGATTCTCCGCTGTGCGACGGCTCGCGGACCAGATGGTCGGTGATCCGGCCGACGGGGCGCCCCGCGACGTCGGACGATTCACCGACCGCTCGGTCGACGAACTGCCGTGTCTGCGGGTCGGGTTCGATGTCGTGGGTGATCACCTGGTTGAACGCGACGGTGTGGTCGCGGAGTACGTCGCGGCTCTTCCGGTCGATCGAGAGGTCGGCGACCGAGATGATGCGGCCGTGCGACGCTCCTTGCAGCACGGTGCGCGGGTTGCCGAGGGCATCCGGATAGCTGCAGTTGAAGTGGCTTTCGCCGTCGGAGGTGACGATGACGTCGACCTTCGGCGAGACGTTCGTCGCGACGTGCGTTGCGTTGCCGTCGGTGCTGCACTTGTCGGCGCCCTCGCCGGCGCGCAGGTCACCCTTGTAGAGCAGCACGAGCGCGCGGACACCGAGTGCATCCAGGATGTCCGCGGTGCGGTCCACCGCTTCGATCTCGTCCCCGAACTGCAGCCCTTCGATCGCGTCGGCGCGAATGTACTCCGGGGTGTTGCGGGGCAGGACACCGATCACGCCGACGGGGATGCCGTCGATGTAATTGATGCTGAACGGAAGTGCCGCGGGCGTGCCGTCGACGTTGGTGACGTTGGCGCCGAGGAAGGGAAAGTCCGCCCCGCGGAACGAATCCGAGTAGCGACAGCCCTGCTCGGGGTGGCATCCGCCGTCGCGTAACCGTCGTACCTCGGTGTATCCGTTGTCGAACTCGTGGTTCCCCAGCGCCGCGGCTGTCAGATCGAGGTCGTTGAGGAGTTCGATCGTCGGTTCGTCGTGGAACATTGCTGATTCGAGCGGCGACGAACCCCAGGTGTCGCCCACGGAATAGAGCACCGAATGCTCGGCCTGGCCACGCAGTTGGCGGACGTACGCGGCGAGATAGGCGGCGCCACCGGCCGGCACCGATTCACCGTCGGAGCGGACGACTTCGCTGCGCGGACCTTCCGGGGGAAGCAGATTGCCGTGGAGATCGCCGAATGCGATGAGTCGCAGGGGGACGGTCGGCGGCGGAAGCGCGGTTGCCGGACCGAGACCGGTTGTCGTGCACAGTGCTGCGACGGCGACAACGGCGGACAGGGCACGACGTGCCATGCCTCGACCCATCCAGTGCCTCCGTGTCCGAATTCGGCTGTTTCGACCGTCCGAGTCTGTCAGGGGAGGGTCACGCGATCGATACCTGAAGGTAACGGTTGGGTCTCGGGTCAGATGAGACCTGCGATTTCTCGTCCCCGCGATGTCGCGAAGGAGAGGAAGAGGTCGTTCTCGTGCGGATCTCCGATCGTGACGCGGCATCCCTCGCCGGTGAAATTGCGCAGCACCACGCCCGCCTCCGCGGCTGCCTCCGAGAACGGGGCGGATCGGCCGCCGAGCGGCAGCCACAGGAAGTTGGCGCCGCTGGGCGGGACCACGTAGCCCGCGTCGAGCAGCGTGTTCTGCACGCGTGAGCGCTCGGCGACGACCCCGTCGGTCCGGGCCAGCAGCTCGCCTGCTGCGGCAAGCGACGCGATCGCGGCCTTCTGCGCCACGGAATTCACCGCGAAGGGGGTGTGCACCTTTCCGAGGGCGACGATCAGGTCGGGATCGGCGACGGCGTAGCCGACACGGAGTCCGGCGAGACCGTATGCCTTGGAGAACGTGCGGAGCACCACGACGTTGCTGCGGCCGCGGGCGAGGTCGAGGCCGTCCGCGAGGGTTTCACCGGGTGCGATACGGACATATTCGAAGTACGCCTCGTCGAGGGCGACGATGACGTCGGCCGGAACGGCATCGAGGAACTCTTCGAGTTCGGACTTCCCCAGAAGTGAGCCGGTCGGGTTGTTGGGATTGCACACGAAGATCAGACGTGTGCGCTGCGTGACGGCGGCGAGCATCGCCTTCAGATCGTGGCCGTGCTCCGGGGTGTTCGGTACGGGCACGGCGGTAGCGCCGGCAACGGCAGTGACCACGGGATACGCCTCGAACGAGCGCCAGGAGTAGACGACCTCGTCGCCCGCGTCGCAGGCGATCTGCACGAGTTCCTGGCACAGGCTCACCGATCCGCATCCCACGGCGATGTGCTCGGCCGGCACACCGAGCCGGGCCGACAATGCCGCGATCAGCTCGGCCGCACCGTTGTCGGGATACCGATTGACGGTGCTCGCCGCGTCGAGGATCGCGTCTCGCACGCTGGGGAGCGGACCGGCGGTCGTCTCATTGCTGGCGAGTTTCACCGCGCCCGGAAAACTGCGTCCGGGGACGTAGGCGGGAATCGAGGCGAGATCGGGACGAGTCCTGGGAGTCACGAGCCGATTATGCTCCCGACGATCGCGTGCGCGAGGACGGTGGTCGTGTCATGGTGTAGACCATGCCGGAGATCAGCAAGAATGCTGCGCCGCTGCTGGAGGGCGAGGGGAAGGTTCCGCTCACAGTGGTCCGGCCGGACGGCTCCGTCCGGGGCGGCATCTTGCTGCTGCATCAATCGCACGCGTTTTCTGCGGCGATGCTGCAGTTCATGGAGGCGTTGGCGGAGGAGCGCTGGATCGTCGTCGCGCCGGATCTGCATCATCGGGATTCCGACACCGACACGTCCGAACTGTTCGGTGAAAGCCTGTACGCCGACGCCGATGCCACTCTCGAATGGATCACGTCCGGCGGTATCGCATCCGACACGGTCGGCGTCATCGGATTCGATGATGCGGGCGCCGCGGCGCTCTTCGTCGCGGCCGGGCGGCCGGTGGGTGCAGTGGTGAGTGTGTCGTCGCCGGGGATCACCCGGCCACTGCGCTCGAGCCTGCCGCCGCTCGTCGACGTGGTGCGGTCGCTGCGGGCGCCGTGGCTCGGCCTCTACGGGGTCGACGATCCCAAGACCCCGCCGGCGGACATCGAATCGCTTCGTGATGCAGCCGGGGAATCGGATGCACCGACTCTGGTCGTGAGCTACGAGGGTCTGGCCCATCGTCCGGACGAGCCGCCGGTCGAGCACGCGTCTGCGGATCCGGATACCGATCCGCAGGAGGCCGCCATCGTGGATGCTCGCCGCCGGATCTTCGATTGGTTCGACAGTCACCTGCGCTGACCAGGCGTTTTGCGTTTCGGGGGCCTGCTTGTGTAATGTTTCGATCCGGCGGTTCGAGAGAATCGAAACCCCGCAAGGAGGCGTGCCAGAGCGGCCGAATGGGACTCACTGCTAATGAGTTGTCCCCCTTACCGGGGACCGGAGGTTCAAATCCTCTCGCCTCCGCCACGTTGGTGTAGCGTCACCGACGCCGATAGAAAACTGAATGACCATGCGCCCGTAGCTCAACGGATAGAGCACTTGACTACGGATCAAGAGGTTAGGGGTTCGAATCCCTTCGGGCGCACGCAGAAAATGCCCTTCACCGTGATTTCGGTGAAGGGCATTTTCGTGATCATGGGCCCTGTCAGGACTGCTTGGAGATGATCTCCTCCGCGAACTTCTCGATGGGAGCCCGGTAGCGGTCCGCCGACCCGCGGAGATGGCTGTGATCGCCGGAGTGGGTGAGTTCCCAATTCGCCCACGGCGAGACCATGACCCCGGTGATACCGATCTTCTCGGCCCGCTTGTAGAGCTCGAGGGACGGCGTGTCGCGTAGACCGACGATGATCTCGAACGGTTCGTGCTCGCGTCCGTACTCGCGCCGGTAGCCGTTGAGCCGGTCGATCCACTGTTCGGCATCGTCGATGGTGTACGCGGTGCCGACCCACCCGTCGCAGTAGCGGGCGGCGCGTTTGAGAGCCGGCGCGGATTCCCCACCGCACAGGATGGGGACGGGTGACGGTGGATGCGGTTCGATGGTCATCTCGGGGATGTCGTAGTACTCACCCCTCCACGACACCCACCCGCCCTTCCACAGTTCCCGAAGGGCCTGGATCATCTCGTTGAGACGTGGGCCGCGGTCGTCGAAGTTCTGCCCGAGCAGTTCGAACTCTTCCCGCATCCAGCCTGCGGACAGGCCGATGGACACGCGGCCACCGGAGATTTCGGCCGCGGTTCCCACCTGCTTCGCCACTTCCAGGATCGGGCGGGACGGCGCGATGTAGACGTTGTTGCCGAAGTGGAGGTTCTCGGTGACGGCGGCCATGGCGCCGACCAGTACCCACGCGTCCGGCCATTCCGTGTCGGGGTGCCAGAACATCTTTCCGCTCTCGTGCCCCGGATAGACGGTCTTCATGTCCTTCGGATAGATGAGGTGGTCCGAGATGAGGACCCCGTGGAAGCCCGCCCGGTCGAGCATCGTGGCGACGGCGGGCATCTCGGCAGTCTTCATGAAGGCAGTGCCGGTCCAGAACTTCATTCGTGTACCTCCGTGCGCGGGGCCGGGGCTCCTGCGACAGTCATTGTTCTCCTTGAGAGGGTCACTATCCCATATGAGAATAGCGTTCTTTTTGCGTGTGTGACAGTGGTCACGGCCCCGGGGGATGCTCTTTCCACCCGCGCGGGAGTGAACGCCGTGTCGCTGGACTGGATGCGAGTCCCAGCGTCCGCCCGCTGCCGCCTCATCGCGGAAGATAGGTAGCTCCAACACGCTCGATGTCGCTGTTGACGAGACGGCGCACGCGCCAGTAGATTCCGCTGCAGCAATAAAAGTTAACGCCGATTCGCGCATTTTGCCGCACAATGGCAAGTGGGCTCTGCGGGGAGAAAACATGGAACTTGCGTGGTCAGCGGCCGAAACAGCCTTCCGGGACGAGGTCCGCTCGTTTCTCGACGAGAAACTGACGCCCGAACTGCGCCGAGCCGGCAGGCTCGCGACGAGTGTGTACTCGGATCACGACGCGAGCATGGAATGGCAGCGCATCCTGCACGAACGTGGCTGGGCCGCGCCGGCATGGCCCGTCGAGTACGGCGGCTGCGACTGGACGCAGACCCAGCACTACATCTTCGGCCGGGAGTCGATCCTCGCCGGTGCGCCCTCGCTGTCGCCGATGGGCATCAGGATGGTCGCGCACGCGATCATCGCCTACGGAACCCAGGAGCAGAAGGACTTCTTCCTCCCCGGAATCCTCAGCGGTGAGGTGTTCTTCTGTCAGGGATACTCCGAGCCCGAGGCCGGATCGGACCTCGCATCACTGAGCACGGCCGCCGTCGACGACGGTGACGACCTCGTCGTGACCGGCAGCAAGATCTGGACCACTCACGCGACAGAAGCGAACTGGATGTTCGCTCTGGTCCGCACGTCGAAGACCGGCCGGAAGCAGCAAGGCATCACCTTTCTTCTCATCGACATGGATGCACCGGGCATCGAGATCCGACCCCTCGTGATGACGTCCGGTGAAGAAGTTCAGAACCAGGTCTTCTTCGACGGAGTGCGGGTTCCCAAGGCCAACGTGCTCGGCAGGATCGACGACGGCTGGACCGTCGCGAAGTACCTGTTGGTGTTCGAACGCGGTGGGGCTGCGGCAGCCCCGGCACTGCAGGTGATGGCCGAGAACATCGCGCGCGCGGCCGCCGAGCAGCCCGGCCCGGGCGGACGGCCGTTCGTCGACGATCCCGCCTTCGCGGCCAAGCTCGCCGAGGCGCGCATTCGCACCGAGGTGCTCGAGATCCTCGAATACCGCACCCTGGCGGCACTGGCGGCAGGCAAGGACCCGGGTCCGGCATCGTCGATGCTCAAGGTGCTGGGCACAGAGCTGAGCCAGACATTGACTCAGCTCTCGCTCGAGGTCGCCGGCCCGCGGGGCCGCGTCTACCAGCCGCATGCCGCCGAACCCGGTGGGCCGGTTGCGGATTATTCGCCTCCGGCCGACGGTTACGTCAGCGGCGAAGAGTGGCAGGCAGTGGCGCCGTTGCGCTACTTCAACGACCGCGCCGGCTCGATCTATGCCGGTAGCAACGAGATTCAGCGAAACATTCTCGCCAAAGCAGCATTGGGGCTCTGATGGACTTCGGTTTGAGCAAGGAGCAAGAGCTCCTTCGTGATTCGGTCACCAAATTTCTCGCAAGTCGATACGACCTCGGCCGCAGCAGGAAGGTCGCGGTCACCGGCGCCGGTTTACATCCGGAGATATGGCGGGCGTTCGGCCGGGAACTCGGCATTCTCGGCGCGACTCTGCCCGAAGACGTCGGCGGCATGGGTGGCGGGCCGGTCGAGCTCATGGTCGTCGCAGAAGCACTCGGCCATGCGCTCGTCATCGAACCGTATGTCGATACCGTGGTCCTCGGCGGCGGACTTCTCGGCCGTGCCGGTGGCACCCGGGCGACCACGCTGCTCGAGGCCATCGTCGCGGGTGAGGCGGTCACGGCGTTCGCGGCGACCGAGGCGACATCCGGTTACGTCCTGCACGACATCACCACCACCGCGCGCCGCGACGGCGACGAATGGGTGCTCGCCGGCACGAAAATCGTGGTCACCAGCGCTCCGATCGCCACCCACCTCCTCGTCACGGCACGCACCGCCGGCGAACGCGCCGACACCGACGGGGTGTCGCTGTTCCTCGTCGACTTCGACTACGACAACCCGCCTGCCGGCATCGAGGTGCACGGCTACCGGACGATCGACGACCGGCGCGCCGCCGACCTCGTACTCACCGGTGTCCGGCTTCCGGCCGACGCACTGCTCGGAGGGGAGGGGCGTGCCTGGTCGTCGATCGCGCAGGCGGCGGACGAGGCAACCACAGCGATCGCGGCGGAGTCGGTCGGGCTGATGCGAAAGGTGCTTGCAGACACGGTCGCGTATTCCAAGCAGCGACAGCAGTTCGGTCGGCCGATCGGCAGTTTTCAGGTGCTGCAGCACCGCATGGTCGACATGTTCATGGAGCTCGAGCAGGCCGTCTCGGCGGTGTATCTGGCGGTGCTGAACCTCGAGTCGGACGATGAGCGGCGGGCGCGGGCGGTCTCTGCTGCGAAGGCGACGGTCGGCCGGGCCGCGCGGTTCATCGGTCAGAACGCAGTGCAGTTGCACGGCGGTATGGGGATGACGGAGGAACTGGCCGTGGGTCACTACTTCAAGCGTCTGACGGCAATCGAATACGAATTCGGCACCGCAGACCACCACATCGCCCGGTACGCGGAGCTGACCAAGGCCTGACCCCGGCCTGTCCTGACACTGCACTGCGTGGACCGGACATGCCGCGTGCGATCAGGTCGGCAGTCCCGCCGCACTTCCGCGGGTGATCACCGACAAACCTTCGTTGACATCGAAGATCAATCCCCGGATGCCCGTCACACCGAACGACTGGAGTCGCGGGATGTGAACCTTCAGGTAGTCCCGGGCGGAGGCTTCGTCGTCGAACAGGTAGATGCCTCCGGCGATCCCGTCGCGACGAGATTCTGTCCACAGCTTCCACCGCAGGCCGGGTGCCTGCGCGATCGTGCGGGCCAGCTCGTCGTACGCGGCGGTCATCTCGTCACCCCAGGGTCCCTCGGCGGGGAAATCGATCTGCAGCAGTGTCGGCACGGGTTCCTCCTCGGGATCGCGTACGACGATTGTCGGTCACGCCACTGTCATGGCGCGGGTGTTCGGCCATCGTCGTCGCGGTCGCCGGACTTCAATGCCAGCTGGACGCGGTCGGCTGCGGTGGCCGGATCCTCGTGTTCCCACACCCGTACGACGGTCCACCCCGCAGCTACCAGCCGTGCGTCCGTGTCGCGGTCGCGCTGCACGTTGGCGGCCAGCTTGGTCGCCCACCACTGTGCGTTGTTCTTCGGATCCGTCGCATGGAGTGGGCAGCGATGCCAGAAGCACCCGTCGACGTAGACCGCGACACGTCGCCGGGGGAAGACCAGATCCGCGCGACGCCGTACTCCGGGCAGCGGCGCCCGATCGACGAAGAATCGTGCGCCGCGGCGATGCAGTTCCCTGCGCAGAGCTACTTCCGGCACGGTGTCGCGGCGACGTTGCCGGCTCATCCGCGCGCTCGTCTGCGGATCTGTCGGGGGCCGATCGGACGAAGCCATGGGGGTGACCTACGCCGCGACCTGCGGGAACCCACCCATTCGGTCGAGGTGGCTCTCCACGTCGTCGAGGAATCCGGGAACGAAACGCAGATTCCCCGAACGCGCACGGCGCAGGAACCCCGCGGTCGCGCGGGCCGAGAGGAGCCGGGCACCTTCGAGGAAGTCGCCCAGATCCTCGTACGGATCGTGGACCGGCCACTGCGATTCGTGAACGCGGAACGCCTTCCGGTGCGCACCCCACGCAGCGGTCGGCCATGCGTCGCCGGGCGCGAGCGGGGACTGGTGATCGGGGGAGTACTCGATCTGATCCGACAGCCGATGTCCGACCCATGCCGCCATCCGCACGCTTACCGCGTTACCGACGAGCCGCCACCGATGCCCCGGGCGAACTCCGGAAGCCAGCGTTGCGGGAGCGGTCCAGTCGGGGTCGAAACCCTGGAGGCGTTCGACGTCGGTCAGTCCGGGCGTGACGATCTCGCCGGACGGCAACCGCACCGCCGGGGGACTGGCGATACCCAGGGTCGAACCGCCCTTGAGGGTGGGCACTGCGTTGACCGCCCACCCCAGGCCGCGGACGCCCTCGGTCCAGTAGAACCCGCACGGGTGCGCCTCCGGGTCTCCTTCGGTGGGCATGCCGGCGTCCTGTCCGAAGAGCACCATCCGCGGGTCTTCGGTACGGGACGCCACCATCACTACTCGTTGGCGCCGTTGTGGAAGACCGAAGGACCTCGCGTCCACCACGCGGTACGCCCACGCGTAGCCGAGATCGTCCAGCGCAGCGGTGATGTGTCGCATGGCGGCACCGCGACCGAGCTGCAGCATGAACGGAACATTCTCGATGATCAGCCAGCGTGGGCCGTTCTTCCGCTTCACGAGCCGGAACACTTCGTCGACGAGGCTGGAGCGCGATCCGGTGATGCCGGCGGTTCGTCCGGCCTGGGACAGGTCCTGGCACGGGAATCCTGCCGCGACGAGTTCGGTGCGCTGCGGCAGCGACCGGAGTCGAGTCACATCTGTGTGAAGGGGAGTATCTGCGAAGCGGGCGCGGAGAACAGCTTGGGCACCGGGGTCGATCTCGCAGAGCAACTCGCTGTTCCACCCGTGGCTTGCGAGCCCGAGTTCGAGGCCGCCGATGCCGGCGAACAACCCCACCATGCTCCCCGTCGACGTCACGACACCCTTTCCTTGATCAGTTCACGGGGAACGTTACTCGAGAAGTGAGGGGATCCGTGAGCCGACGCGGGCATCCACCTCACCGGCCGGGCGGCCCACCTGTGGATCAGGAGCCCGAACCCGCGATGTGCACGCAGAAACCCGCGTTGACCAGGCGATTTGGTGTTTCCATGAGGGCTGGCGTACCTTAATCCAGGTCAGAGCGACACGGACACCGACCCGGACCTGAGGGACTGGGACAACGAGGTTGGACGCAGGCGCCTGAATGATTACCGGCCATCGAATCTTCTGGTAAGGTTTGTGGTCGCCCCGGGATCCGCGAGGAATCCGGTACGAACAAGTCACCCCCGTACGAAACCGATCGTGTCGATCGGTGTGGTGAGGGTGTGTGCGTGTTCTTTGAGAACTCAACAGTGTGCCGATGAATGTCAGTGCCAAATTTGTTTTTGGTGCGACCGTCGATTTTTTCGATGGTTGTGTGCTGGTCATCGCCTTCTTCCGTCGGTGGTGGCCAGTGTTTTTTTGCTAGTTTGAGTTTTTTTGCTAGTGATTCGGCTCTTTTGTCTATGA
>NZ_JAUZMZ010000110.1:0-16562 GCF_036327435.1 Rhodococcus chondri
CGCGGGGGGTCCCCGTTTCGGTCACCACCCGCGCCCTTCCGTTACCGCTCAGCGAACCTGCAGTTCCAGTTCGCCGTCGTCGAGCTCGACGCTCACGACGCCCCCCTCGACGAGGTCGTCGTCGAGCAGCAGGTCGGCGATGCGGTCGTCCACCTCGCGCTGGATCGCGCGGCGCAGCGGCCGGGCACCGAACTCGGGCTGGTGCCCACGCTCGGCGAGCCAGTCGACGGCCGCCGTATCGATCTCGAGTTCGATGTTCTTGTTCTGCAGACGCTTCCGGGTTTCGTCGAGCAGCAGATCGGTGATCTTGCGCAGCTGCTCGTCGTCGAGCTTGCGGAACAACACGATTTCGTCGATGCGATTGAGGAACTCGGGTCGCATCGATTCACGCAGCCGGCTCATCACCCGGTCGCGCAACGGCTTCTCGGCAGCTTCGGCGTCACCGGTGGCGAAGCCGATCGCGCCACCGCGGCTCGAGATGATGTCCGAACCGAGGTTGCTGGTCATGATCACCACGGTGTTGGTGAAATCGACCGTGCGGCCCTGGCCGTCGGTGAGGCGGCCGTCGTCGAGCACCTGCAGCAGCGTGTTGAACACGTCCGGGTGGGCCTTCTCGATCTCGTCGAGCAAGACCACCGAGTACGGGTTGCGCCGCACCTGTTCGGTGAGCTGCCCGGACTCGCCGTAACCGACGTAGCCGGGCGGGGACCCGACGAGGCGGCTCACGGTGTGACGCTCACCGAACTCACTCATGTCCACACGCAGCATCTTGTGTTCGTCACCGAAGAGGACTTCGGCCAGCGCCTTGGCCAGTTCGGTTTTACCGACACCGGTGGGTCCGAGGAACAGGAAGCTGCCCACGGGACGATGCGGATCGCTCAGGCCGGAGCGGCTGCGCCGCACCGCGCGGGCGACCGCCCGCACCGCCTCGTCCTGCCCGACGACCCGGTTGTGCAGTTCGTCTTCGAGGTTGCGCAACCGCTCCTTCTCGGCGCGCGTCATGCGAGTGGCTGGGATTCCCGTTGCCCGGGAGACGATCTCGGCGATGAGCTCGGTGTCGACCACGGGCGCCACAGCATCCGCCGGGTCGGGTGCACCCGACTCGAGGCGAGCCTGCAGCCGGACGATGTCGTCGCGGATCCTGGAAGCCTCCTCGTACTGCTCGGCCTTTACTGCGGCGTCCTTCTTCATCTCGAGTTCGGTGAGTTGCTCACGCAGCTGCGCGGTATCGACACGCGGAGTACGCAGTCGCAGCCGCGCACCGGCCTGGTCGATCAGGTCGATGGCCTTGTCCGGCAGGTTGCGATCGGGGAGATAGCGCACCGAGAGGTCGACCGCGGCCTCGATCGCGTCGTCCGTGTACCGGACACCGTGGAAGTCGGCGTACCGATCGCACAGTCCGCGCAGGATCGCCACGGCGTCGTCGCGGCCGGGCTCCCCGACGGTCACCGGCTGGAAGCGCCGCTCGAGCGCGGGATCCTTCTCGATGTGCTTGCGGTACTCGTCGAGGGTTGTCGCCCCCACCACGTGCAGTTCGCCACGCGCGAGCTTCGGCTTGAGGATGTTGCCCGCATCCATCGCACCCTCACCGCCGCCGCCGGCGCCCACGACGGTGTGGATCTCGTCGATGAACACGATCAACTTGCCGGAGTGCGCGGTGATCTCGTCGAGAACCTTGGTCAGGCGCTCTTCGAAGTCACCGCGGTAGCGTGTGCCGGCAACCATGCCGGTCAGGTCCAGCTGGACGATCCGCTTGTCGCGCAAGACGTCCGGAACATCACCGTCGACGATGCGCTGGGCGAGGCCCTCGACGATCGCGGTCTTGCCCACGCCGGCCTCACCGACGAGAACCGGGTTGTTCTTGGTGCGCCGGGCCAGGATCTCGATGGTCTGGTCGATCTCGTCCGCCCGCCCGATGACCGGGTCGATTCCGCCGCCGCGGGCACGGTCGGTCAGGTCGACACCGAACTTGTCGAGGGTCGGGGTCTGCGACTCCGCCTCGCCCGCAGCCACCGGAACGGGCTGCAGTGCCATCTGCAGGGACTGCGGCGTCACACCGAGGGACGCGAGCAACCGTCCGGGCGCGCGCGTCTGGTCCGCGGCGAGCGTGAAGAACAGGTGCTCGGGATCGATGTACGTCGAGCCCAGTGCGCGGGCGAGTTGATGTGCTTCGAGCAGCGCCGTCTTGACCGCGCCGCTCAGCGCCGGGGCGGTGACCCCGCTGTCCGGGTCGGTATGCGGAAGTCGCTGGTCGACAGCCGCGATGACGTCGTCGGGATCGGCTCCGGAGCGAGCCATGACGGTTCGGGCCGGGTCCTGTTCGGCCATCGCGCGCAGGACGTGCAGCGCGTCGAGATCTGCATCGCCACGCTCGTTGGCGAAGCGGGCCGCGGCGGCCATGAGTTCCTGGGTGCCGCGGCTCATGAACCGGGAGATGTCGATCCGACCGGGGCCACCAGGCCCGAAGAATGCAGGCATTCCGAAGCCTTTCTGTTGAATCAGCCTCTGCAGTACTTGAGTCTTACTCACTCAACTAACGTGCGACCCTCTCCGTCAATTCCCTTGTGCATGTGGGGTGCGTCACAGTCGCCGAGAGTCGAACGCCGAGGGGTGAACTTCCTCTCGCACAGACATCCCCGTCGCCACGTAGCGTGGATGTGTGTGCATGCAGGACGGGCCGCAGCTCACCCGGTTCGCGGCCGGGCTCGGGTTCACCCTCGACGAATTCCAGACCCGCGCCTGCCGCGCGCTCGAGGCCGATCGTGACGTGCTCGTGTGCGCGCCCACCGGGTCGGGCAAGACCGTCATCGGGGAATTCGCGGCCCACCTCGCACTCGTTGCGCGCGGCACCTGCTTCTACACCACCCCGATCAAGGCACTGAGCAACCAGAAGTACAGCGACCTCGCCGCACAATTCGGCGACGATCAGGTCGGTCTCCTCACGGGCGATGTCTCCCTCAACCCCCGCGCGCCCGTCGTCGTCATGACCACCGAGGTGCTGCGCAGCATGCTGCACGGCCGCTCACCCCTGTTGAACGGCCTCACCCATGTCGTGATGGACGAGGTCCACTACCTCGCCGACCGCGAACGCGGCGCGGTGTGGGAAGAAGCGATTCTCTGCCTTCCCACGTCGGCTCGGCTGGTGAGCCTGTCCGCGACCGTGAGCAACGCCGAGGAGTTCGGCGACTGGATCGGCCAGGTCCGCGGCGCGACCACCGTCGTCGTCGAGGAGACACGACCCGTGCCGCTCACCCAGCACATGCTCGCCGGGGGCCGTCTGTTCGACCTGTTCTCCCCCGTTACCGGGACCGTCGACGACACCCTCGACCGATACATCGCGCACCGTCAACTCGTCGAGGCCGCCCCCGCACCCGGCCGCCGCCGACGCAGGCGCCGCAATCCCGCTCCCGGGCCCGCCGGTGCCGACCGACCCGAGATCGTCACCCGCCTCGAAGCCGAACAACTGCTGCCCGCCATCTGGTTCCGGTTCAGTCGCGCCGGCTGCGACGAGGCCGTCGCCGAATGTCTCGCCTCGTCCCTGCGGCTCACCGAGTCGGCAGTGCTCACCCGCATCCGTGGGATCGTGGAACGCCACACGTCGGCGCTTCCGCCCGCCGATCTCGACGCGCTCGGCTTCGGAGACTGGGCCGAAGCTCTCGAACGGGGCTTCGCCGCCCACCACGCCGGGCTTGTACCCGCATTCCGGCACGCCGTGGAGGAACTCTTCGCTCAAGGCCTCGTGCGGCTCGTGTTCGCGACCGAAACCCTGGCCGTCGGCATCAACATGCCCGCCCGCACCGTGGTGCTCGAACGACTCGTCAAACCCACTGCCGACGGGCCGGTTCGTCTCACCGCCGGCGAGTACACGCAGCTCACCGGTCGCGCCGGGCGCCGGGGCATCGACGACGAGGGGCACGCGGTGGTGTTGTGGAGTCCCGAAACCGCGCCCGCAACCGTCGCAGGTCTCGCATCCACCCGCACCTATCCGCTCCACAGTTCACTGCGTGTCGGCTACAACACCGCGGTCAACCTCGTCGACCGGCTCGGGGCCGCGGGCGCCCGCGAATTGCTCGGCCGCTCGTTCGCCCAGTTCGAGGCAGAGACATCGGTCGCCGCCCTGGCCGCTGCCGTTCGTGCCAACACCGTGACGCTCGACCGTCTCGACATCGAACTGTCCTCCGCCGACGGGTTCACCGAATACCGGCATCTGCGCGACCGTCTCGCCGCGGCACGCGTGGCCGCCCCCGCCGACACCCTCACCGCCCTGGCCCGTGCGGTGCGCTCGCACCCGAGTCACCGCCGCGGCGATCGGGACCGGTTGCTCACCGTCGCGTCGCGGCGTGCCGTCCTGCAGGCCGACACCGACCGAATGCGGGCCGAGATCGATTCGGTCACCGGTCGCCTGCTCGACACGTTCGATCGGACACTCGCGTTGCTGGACGAACGCGGGCACGTGCTGTGCGATCCGATCGGCGGGCAGGCCTATGTCACCGAGTTCGGCCACCGTCTCGGCCGGATATATTGCCGCAACGACATTCTCGTGGCCGAATGCCTCCGCACGGGCGCATGGTCCGGCCTGGAACCGCCCGAACTCGCCGCCGTCGCGTCGAGTGTTCTGGGTGACTCCCGGCGCCGCGCCACTTCCGTGCCCGTCCGCGCCACACCCGCCGTCGACGAAGCGCTGCGCGCCACCGTCCGGCTGTGGAGCGAGGTGGCCGCCGCCGAAGAGCGGCACGGGCTGCCGGTGAGCCCGGAACCGGATCCGGTGGCCGTCACCGCAGTTCACCGGTTGGCGCGCGGCGACGGTCTCGCCGCGGCGCTCGGGGTCGCCGCCGACATCGAGTTGTCCGCCGGCGATCTCGTCCGGCGTTACCTGCGCACGCTCGACCTCGTGGATCAGACCGGCCTGTGCCGCCGCGATGCGCTACCGGCGGTTCCGTTCACGTTCGCGTGACGGGACACCGATAACTACGGTCGCAACATCTCCGTACCGCACAGGCGTTCCGACAACTCCCACAGTTCCCGCGCCACCGTCTCGTCGTGCGACCGCCCGTTGGAGCGCACCTGCTTCGGGGTGCCGCGCAATTCGAAGGGTCCGCCGGGGCCGTAGAACCCGGCAGCCTCGACTCCCGGCGCTGTCGCGGCGTACAACGTCGGCAACGCCCCCGTGCGGGCCGGCTGGCCGATGATCGGTGTCACGAATTCGACAACCTTGCCCTGTAGCGATTCGCTGCGGTACTGCAGATTGGTCGACGAGTATCCGGGATGTGCGGCAAGTGATCGAACCGTCGAACCGTGCGCTGTGAGTCGCCGTTGCAACTCGTATGCGAACAGCAGGTTCGCGAGTTTCGACTGCCCGTACGCGAGCCACCGGTCGTATCGGCGCCGCTCCCAGTTGAGGTCGTCGAGATCGATCTTTCCGATCCGGTGCATCGTGCTGCTCACGGTCACGACGCGATCGGAAATGCGATCCAGCAGAAGTGCCGTGAGCGCGAAATGGCCGAGATGGTTGGTGCCGATCTGCATTTCGAACCCGTCGGCGGTGCGGCGCAACGGTACCGCCATCACCCCGGCATTGTTGATCAGCACGTCGACGGTCTCGTGGGAGTCGGCGAGATCCGCGGCGAATTCGCGCACCGACGTCAGGTCTGCCAGATCGAGCCGGCGCACCTGGGCATTGTCGCCGAGGTCCGCGGCGACCTCCTTCCCCTTGTCCACATCACGGCACGCGAGCACGACGCGCGCGCCCGCGCCTGCCAGCGCCCGTGCCGTCTCGGCTCCCAGCCCGCTGTTCGCGCCCGTCACCACGAAGGTGCGATCGGTCTGATCCGGAATGTCCTTCGCTGTCCATGCCGCCATACGTGTCACCTTACGTACCGCTCACCTTCGGGAACAGGCTCCGACATCCCGAATGGCATCGGCCGCGCTCACACCCCTGCCGTCGCGGCGATGACCACTCCGGTGAGCGCGATGGAGGCGACCCAGACGGTCGACGCGGCGGCCAGGACGAACGGCCGCGCACCGACCTTCCTGATCGTCGCGATATGCACCCCGGCACCCAGCGCGAACATCGCCGCGGTCAGGAGCGTGGTCTGCAGGAGCCCGCCGAGGTCGTAGATCCCGGCGGGGAGGATCCCTGCCGACCGCACGGCAGCACATGCCAGAAAACCTGCGACGAACAGCGGAACCAGCGGGGGACGCCGCCGAGCGGAGGAGGGGCCGGCCAGTCGGCGCCGCCGCACGCTCAGGATCGCGATGACCGGCGCGAGCATCAGCACCCGGGCCAGCTTGACGACCACCGCTACCGCCAGTGCCGCGCCGCCGAGAGCGCCGCCCGCCGCGACCACCTGGGCGACTTCGTGGATCGATCCGCCCGCCCACAGTCCGGCGTCGATCTCGGAGAGACCGAGCACCCGGGACAGCAGCGGAACCGTGGGAATCATCAACGTGCCGAAGACGACCACCAGCGCCACGGCGGTGACCACCTCTTCCTCCTTCGCGTCCACGACACCTTCCACGGCCGCGACCGCCGCAGCGCCGCAGATCGAGAACCCGCACGCGATCAGCAGCCGCTGTGTCCAGGAGAGGCCGAGGAACTTGCCGACGACCATCGTTCCCGTAATGCCCAGGAAGACGACGGCCACCACCGCGGCGATGATTCCCCAGCCGAGCCCGAGGATGTCGCCGAGCAGCAGCTGCAGGCCCAGGAGTGCGATACCGACGCGCAGCATTCGCTTGGCAGCGAAAGCCAGACCCGGGCGCACCCGCTCGGGGAGCCGGACAAGGTTGGCGACGACCGCGCCGAGGACGATGGCGATCAACAACGGGCTCATCGCCGGCACCATCCGGTTGACGCCCACGGCCACGGCAGTGCCGACCGCGACCAGGGCGAGTCCGGGGACGAGCACGGTGTGCCCCTTCCCGGCCGGGGGCGCTACGGGCGCGGCCCCGACGCACGGATCGGCGGTGCGCGGGACAGCGGATGGGCTTCTCACCCCCGCCAGGCTTCCTCAAATCGAAAGTGCTCGGTAGACGACTCTTTCACATCGGGTCATATCGAATCGATATGGCCGAACCGGGCCTGACGTCTCGCCCCGGTGTGCGTAGACTGCGCCGGAACGAGCAGCCGATTGCGGCGATGCGACGACACCGATTCGGAAGGGTTCGAAAAGATGGGTCTGCATTCGACGGCAGCGCATCGTGCCCTGATCACCGCGCTGCACGCGAAGGACCCGAACGCGACGGCCACCCTCTACGACCACCACGCACCCGCGCTGCACGCCTACGCGTGCGGTTTCGTCGAAGCGTCCGAGGCCTCGGACATCGTGCACGACGCGGTGTGGATCGCCTCCGGCCGGATTGCCGCGCTGCGCGAGGCGAGCCTGTTCGAGGCGTGGCTGCACGCGATCGTGCGGTCCGAATCCCTGCGTGTCCTACAGCAGGCACGGAAACCGTCGGAGTACCGCCCCGCGATCGACGAGGCCGCATACCCCGATACGGCGTCGCAGGAGCCGGAGGCGCTCGATGCCGTCCGCGCCGCGGTGACAGACCTGCACTCTACCCACCGCGAGGCCTTCGATCTCGCGGCACGCCACCGGTTCACCGCACCCGAGGTCGATGCCGTCCTCGGTACGGCCGTCGGCGCCGGCGGAGTCCTGTCGGACGCCCACGATGCGCTCGCCCGCGCGCTGCCGTGGCTTTCCTATACCGCCGGAACCGATCCCGCCGAAACCGGCACCACACGCCTGTTCGCGCGTCTGCCCATGCCACCGCTCCCCGCACGGTTGCGCGACCGCGTGCTCGTCGCGCGACCGTCCGGCAGCGAACTGGCCGCCATGGGACGCCGCATCGACCCTGTCGACAGGGAAGGTTTTCCGTCCGTCGGCCGGCCACGTCGCACTGCGGCCGTAGCTGCGGCGACGGGAGGCGTCGCGGTACTCGTAGCGCTCACGCTGCTCGTGTGGCCCGATCGCGCTCCGGCCGAGCAGCCCGCCCCGAAACCGCTCGGGGGAAGCGGACAGCTGGGATTCGGCTCCGCCCTCACGGCTCCGCCCGGGACCGGCACACCGACGCCGGCAGCGACCACCACGGACTCCGAAGCTGCGGTCTCCGAAACCACCGCGGCCGGCTCCACCGCTGTGACGACCACCGTGGCGCCGACAACGACGGATGGCACGACCGCGAGCCGGACCACCTCGGAGACGGCATCGGCGTCCACGCCCCCTGCCACCGGCACGAGCACTACCGAGACGAGGTGGTCGTCACGGCGTGATTCGCGGTCCGGCGCCGGCAACGACGAGTCCGGGAACGACCGCACGGAGATAACCACGAGCTACTCGGAGCGTCCGCCCTCGACAACCACATCGACGGCCGAACCGGTGCCCAAGTTTCCCGGTCCTCCGTTCGGCGGTCGCTGAGCTCTCGCGCCTGCGCCGACGGCCTGCCGTCAGGGCATGTGCATCAGTTTCCCGGCGAGACCGAACAGACGACGGCCCAGGTTGATGACGGGGATGCCGAGCGGGATCAGGATGAGCGTCACGCACAGCACGGCACCGACAACCATGACCAGCGCCGCCACGATCCCGAGCACTGTGCCGACCACCGCCGTCAAGAGACCCACGACCACGTTGAGCAAGCCTTGTAACGCTCGCATGATGACCTCCTGCCCCATTATGCGCCCGTACCGGCTCGTTCACGCGCGGATCGGGGCATCGGCGCTGCTCGGCGGCTACTGCTCCCCGAGCCCGAAACTCACTCCGGTGAGGTCCTCCGAAAGCTCCCAGAGGAGGCGGGCGGTCTCGCGGTCATGGGCTCGGCGGGAGATCCCGGCGGGGTGAGGGGTTCCGTACAGCAACCAGCGCGGTCCGACGAACCCTCCGGGTAGGGCGGACTCGGCCGCGGCGCACACCACCGACTCGGCCCCCTGGTCGGGAGTGCGCTGCAACACCTTCTTGCCGAAGCCGAACAAGCGGTCGAACCACGTGCCGGTGTGGCTGCCGACTTCGGTGGCCGCGTAGCCGGGATGGGCGGCCACCGCCCGCAGTGGGGAGCGGGTGGCGGCGAGACGTCGTTCCAGTTCGAGGCTGAACATGAGATTCGCGAGCTTCGACTGTGCATACGCCGAAGCACGGTTGTAGTGGCGACGCTCCCAGTTCAGGTCGTCGAGGTCGATGCGTCCGAGCCGGTGTGCGGCACTCGAGACGGTCACGACTCGGGTGGTGATGCGGTGCAGCAGAAGACCGGTCAGCGCGAAATGGCCCAGGTGGTTCGTGCCGATCTGCATCTCGAACCCGTCGGTGGTCCGGCGCAGCGGGACGGCCATCACCCCCGCGTTGTTGACCAGGACGTCGATCTGCCCGTCGTCGAATCCTGCGGCGAAGTCCCGGACCGAGTTCAGGTCGCTCAGATCCAGGCGGCGCATCGACGCGCGGGGACCGATCTGCGATGCGATCGCTTCGCCCCTGGCGGTATTGCGGCCGGCGAGGACGACGGTGGCTCCGGCGGCGCCGAGCGCCCGGGCGGCTGCTTCCCCGACACCGCTGGTCGCCCCGGTTACTACGTAGGTACGGCCGACCAGCGGTGCGGTGGAATCAGGCGCCAATCGACGCCTTCATCATCGGAAGCATTGCCCACAGCTCGTCCTGCCAGTAGCCCCACTGGTGGGTGCCCGTGGACGGGAACGAGAAGTGCGCGGAATCGATACCGAGGGTGGCAAGACGCACCTGGAACGCACGGTTCTGAGCGAGGGCGAGAGCCTCGAGTCCCATCGCGTTGGTGGTGTTGAACACCCCGATGGCCGAGTTGGGACGGTCGTGCTGGCCGGGCAGGCCGCTCGCGGCGGAGATCCACATCGGCAGGCCGCTCAACTTCGGCGCCGCGACGAACGGGTCGTGACGCAGCCAGGCGGAATCCCAGGGTGGGCCCCACATGGCGTCGGCGTTGTAACCGCCGGAGTCGAGCATCGCGAGACGGATCGCCTCCCGCATGCCGGGGGCCGACAGGTTCAGGTAGCCCGACATCGAGCCCGCGAACGCGAACTGGTCGCGGTGGTAGGCGGCGAGGATCAGAGCCGCGTTGCCGCCCATCGACAGGCCCACGACAGCGTTGTTGCTCCGGGAGATGCCGTAGCGGGTGAGGTGGTCGGGGAGGTTCTGGGTGAGGAACGACTCCCACTTGTACGTGTAGGGCTGGCCGTTGAAGTTGCTCGGCGCGTACCAGTCGGCGTAGAAGCTGGACTTGCCACCGACCGGCATCACGACGTTGATGCCGTGCTCGGCCAGCCACGCGGCGTTGGTCTCGTGTTCCCAGCCGCTGACGTCGTCGGTTGCGCGCAGTCCGTCGAGGAGATAGACGGCCTTGTTGCTGCCGTTGTTCGCGAACCAGGTACGCACCTTGATCTGGCCGACGCCGCCCGGCGCCGGAACCCAGTCCTCGGCGAATCGGGTGTACGGGTCGGCCGAGGCGGTTCCCGCACCCAGGCCGGTGAACACGAGGGCCAGTGGTAGAACGACGGCCGCCACGAGCAGACGGACAATCCCGCGGGCCCCCCGCCGTCGCGTTCCGGTTCCGGACGAATTCGTCACACCAAACTCCCCTTGCGCGTCAGTAACAATTGTCACTCTTGTCACACGATATCTGTGAATCAGAGACGCAAGAAGGCTTGCACACAATCGTTATCCTGCAAAGTCGGATTCGAAACGATCTTTCCGGCGACTACCGTACGAAGATGTGCCTCCCGCTCCCCTCCCCGTCCGAGACGGCCTGAACCCGACACGCCTGCGACTACCGGAAAACGGCACGTGGGAGACAGTTTCGGGGTACCTTGCCGAGCGTTTCCCCGACGACGCGGCCAGGGTGACGGAAAAGATCGAAAACGGAGAGGTCGTCGCCGGTGACGGAACCGTGATCACACCGGCCACCCGCTACGTTGCGCGGTCGTTCGTGTTTCTTTATCGCGATCCTCCGAGCGAACCGCGGGTCCCGTTCGAAATCGAAATCCTCCATCGCGACGACACCCTGCTGGTGGTGGACAAACCGCACTTCCTAGCCACCATGCCCCGGGGTTCGTGGGTCACCGAGACGGCGCTGGTGCGCCTGCGCCGGCAACTGGACCTTCCCGAACTCTCCCCCGTTCACCGGCTCGACCGGCTGACGGCGGGGGTGCTGGTGTTCACCGTGCGCCGCGAAGCGCGTCGCGCCTACCAGATGCTCTTCGATCGTCGCCTCGTGGACAAAGAGTACGAAGCGGTCGCGCCGTATGTTCCCGGCATCGAATTCCCGCGCGAGGTCCGCAGCCGCATCATCAAGGAACGCGGCGTGCTGCAGGCGCGCGAGGTACCGGGCGACGCCAACGCCGAGACGTGGATCGAGCTGCTCGACGCGCACCCCGCGGGGCCGATCGGCGAGCCGGTGGCGCGGTACCGGCTCGTGCCGCGCACCGGCAAGACCCATCAGCTCCGGGTCCACATGAACTCGCTGGGCGTCCCGATCCTCGGCGACACTCTCTATCCGAGCGTGCTCGACGTTGCGCCACAAGATTATTCGTCGCCACTTCAACTACTGGCACGCAAGATCGAGTTCGACGACCCGTACACAGGTCGTCGGACTCGCTTCCTGAGCCGCCAAAACCTGGCAGCATGGAGGCACAGCACACCAGGACCCCGTTGACGGTACGGGCTCATGTCTTGGAGGACCCCATGAATATCGGCAGTATTTCCCGTACCTACGACGGTCGCGTGGCCCTGCGATTCGAACGCGCGTTCCCGCATTCGCCCGAACAGGTGTGGAGGGTCATCACGGACCCCGAGTACCTACAGGTCTGGTTCCCCGCGACCGTCGACCTCGAATTGACCCCCGGCACGCCACTCGAGTTCCGCACGAGCGACGCACAGATCCGTCGCCTCGGCCTCCCGGAGGGACACACGACGTCCGGTACCATCCTCGTGGTCCGACCAGGACACGTGCTCGAATACCTGTGGGATTCCGACGTCCTGCACTGGGAGCTGGCTCCGGACGGCCGCGGCGGCTGCTGGCTGACCCTCACGCACACCACCGACGACGAAGACGACGCCCTCGCGCACGGCGCCGGCTGGCACGCCGGATTCGAAGTGGTCGAGGCACAACTCGAACAGCGCCCGGTGGACTGGTCGCCGTGGGACCGCGCAGCCGAGCTCGCGGAGCACTACCGCAGCTCGTCGGAGTGACGGGCCTACCGCCGCGGATCCGGCCGACCGGGAGAGACCGGCTCGTCCGACAGGTCGGACAGGGAGGCCACGATCTTCGACGCCCACGTGCCGATGGCCTCCCAATCGCGGAAGTCACCTGTTCGAGCGCCCGCCATGCGGACCACCATCCGCTCCCCCGCGCCCAGGACAGCCGGATCGAGCTTGCCTGCGAACATCCGATGTTCGCAGGCACCGGTTCGCTCGGTCACCGTCGCGACGTCGTACGGACTGTTCACCGGCCGATCCCGGTTGGCGACGGGGCCGGACGAGAACAGGAATACCGTACGGTCGCGCAGCGCGTCGCCGTGCGCGTCGGCGAGCCCCCGCGCCGCGCGGAGCCACCGACTCCGATAGATCGCACTGCCCAACACGACGGCGTCGTACCCGTCCACGTTTTCCACCTTGTCGGGGGGCACCACGTCGACCTGGGCGCCGTGGTGGCGCAGCGCAGCCGCCAACGCCGTGGCGATCTCCGCCGTCGAGCCGTGCTTACTCGCCGCCGACACAAGAATCCTCATTTTCACCCTCCGCACAACAGCGTGCATCCATGATCACCGCCATATGGACGATTGACCAGGGCCGAAGGCCTCTTTGCCCGGATTAGGTGCTCTATACATGCGTGATTCACGACAATACGGACGGCCGGTGGCAAGGTGAAGGCGGAAATACCGGAACTGGAGGAACGATGAGCACACAGCAGTCGGGCGGCGGGTCTGCGATTCACGCGACCGAAGAATCGGAGCGCAAGTACACAGCCACACCCGACCAACCCCTCCCGGATCTGTCCGGAGTGGCACGCGTCGCGTCCATCGACGTGGACACTGTGGAGTTGTCCGCTCAGTACTACGACACCTCCGATCTGCGCCTGTTGCGATCCAAGATCACGCTGCGCCGCCGCGAGGGCGGGGACGACGCCGGATGGCACTTGAAGCTGCCCGCCGGTCTCGACACCCGCACCGAATTGCACTTTCCGCTCGGCACGTCCGGAAACGGGCACGGGCCGGACCGGCCCCCTGCCGAGCTGCTCGGTCTGCTGCGCGGAATCCGCCGCAACCGTCCGGTGGCCCTGGCAGCCCTGCTCTCCACGACACGGAACCGGCGCAGACTGCGCGACTCCGAGGGCGCGCTGCTCGCGGAAGTCGTCGTCGACGATGTGACGGCGGTTCGCGGTCCCGACGACATCGAACTGCAGTGGCGTGAGGTCGAGGTCGAGCTCGGTGACGGCGGCACCGCGTCCGGTTCCGAGTTGCTCGACGCCGTCGAGGCACAGCTCGCCACGGCCGGTATCACCCGCTCCCCCAGCCCATCCAAGCTGCACCGGGTTCTCGGTGACCTGATGCCGGTACTGCCGGAGGCCACCGGCGCCGCCGGCTATCTACGCGATTACCTCGTGAAGGAATTGCACCTCCTCGAACTCGCCGACGTGGCGGTACGCCGGCAGGCACCGGAGTCGATCCACAGCATGCGCAAGGCGGCACGGCGAATCCGCAGCGCGCTGCAGACCTACGCCGACGATGTCGAGCTGGACGACACACTGGTCGACGAACTGAGATGGCTGGGACGTCGGCTCAGCCCGGCCCGCGACCTCGAAGTCCAGTGGGAACGGCTCACCGATCGGGTGGCGGACATTCCCATCGAATCGCAGCGTGAGGCGACGAAAGCCCGGATAGACGAATATTTTTCGGCGAAGTCGGATGCGGCACGCATCGAGTCGATCGAGGCTCTTGACTCGGAGCGTTACGTGGAGTTGCTGGCGGGCATCGACGCGTTGATCGATCAGCTGTCGGTCGCACCGTCGAAACACCGCAAGCGCGCCGGGCTTCGCCCCGAGAAGCTGGTGCAGTCCATCGGGTCCGTCGCAAAAAAGGTATCGAAACGCGTTGCGCGCGTAGGTGATGCGGAAGACCCCGTCGAGCGGGACGAGCGGATGCATCGTGCACGCAAGGGCGCCAAGCGGATGCGCTACGCCATCGAGGTGATCGCACCGTTGCATCCCGGGCGGACCGATCGCGCCCTGGGCCGTTTCGACTCGTTCCAGGACCTGCTCGGCGAGTTCCAGGATTCCGTCGTCGCACGCGAACATCTCGTGGACATGGTGTCCGAACAGCACCACGCGGCCGAATCCAGCTTCGGTCTCGGAATCCTCTACCGGTTGGAATCGGAGATCGGGGCGCAGCAAGCAGCGCATCTGGAAAGAGCGTGGCGCAAGGCCTTGCGCGCCGCGAGGAAATTGTGGGACTGAGTGGGGCCCTCCGGCCCTGGCTAGATTCCGGCCGAGCGACAAGACTGAGCTCGAGGGACCGAATCGGGAGGCGAGGATGAACATCCCGGATACGATGCGGACCTGGCGCGTCACCTCGCCCGGTCCCATCGCCACCCATCCGGTGCAACCTCGTCACGAAGCAGTTCCCACGCCGGCACCGGGCGAGCTCCTCGTCCGGGTACTCGCGTGCGGGGTGTGCCGCACCGATTTACACGTCGCCGAGGGTGATCTGCCCGTGCATCGCCCGGGGGTGGTGCCCGGACACGAGGTCGTCGGTGAGGTGGTCGGCGGCGACCTGGGCGATCACCGAGTCGGTGATCGGGTGGGGGTCCCGTGGCTGCGCGGCACGTGCGGGCAGTGCCGATACTGTCTGCGCGGCAACGAAAACCTGTGTCCGCACTCGATCTTCACCGGCTGGGACGCCGACGGCGGATACGCCGAATACTGCACCGTTCCACACGACTTCGCCCTGCCGCTGCCGTCCGGGTACACCGCCGAGGAAATCGCACCGCTGCTCTGCGCGGGCATCATCGGCTATCGCGCGTTGCTGCGGGCAGCTCTGCCCCCGTCCGGTGTCCTCGGTCTCTACGGGTTCGGGGGAAGCGCGCACCTCACCGCTCAGGTCGCGCTCGCGCTCGGTGCACGCGTGCATGTGATGACACGCGGCGAGCAGGCGCGAGCGCTGGCTCTCGAACTCGGAGCGTCCTCTGCCCAGGGCGCATACGACAGCCCACCCGAACCGCTCGACTCGGCAATTCTTTTCGCACCCGCCGGAGAGCTGGTCCCCACGGCGATGACCGCGTTGGACTCGGGCGGCACCCTCGCGGTTGCCGGAATTCATCTCAGTGATGTACCGGTATTGAACTATCAGCAACATCTGTTCCGAGAGAGACAAATTCGCAGCGTCACCGCCAACACCCGAGCCGACGCCCGCGCCTTTCTCGAACTCGCCGATCAGCACCGATTACACGTGACCACCACCCCGTATCCGCTCGAACACGCCGACCGCGCACTCGCAGATCTATCGGCAGGACATTTCGCCGGAGCCGCAGTTCTGGTGGCGTAACGTGACCTACGTAGCCGATCTGCTGTGCACAACACACGATCGCCACACAACGACAAGGAGAAATCGATGAGCACACCGAGCAACCGTACGGCCATCGTCGCGGGTGTCGATGGTTCCGAGACAGCTGCGGCTGCAGCACGGTGGGCAGGCGCCCTCGCCGCTCGTTTCGACGCCCCGCTGCACTTGGTGCACTCACTGCCGAGCGAGGGCATCTTCTACAGCGAAGCCGCGGTCCTGATCCAGTCCCAGATGGTCGAGCAACTGAAAGAGGACGGCGAGAAGCTCCTCGCGAGCGTCAGCGAGCTCGTACGCGCCGACAACCCGAACCTGGTTGTGAAGAGCTTCATCGGGCCCGGCCCCGCAGCCACCTCGCTGCTCGAGGCCGCCGAGGAAGCACGCATCGTCGTCATGGGCGCCACCGGCGCCGGCGCAATCGAGAACTTCCTGCTCGGCTCGACGGTGACGCGGGTGTCCAACCACGCCCCCTGCCCGGTGGTCGTGTGGCGCGGCGACACCACCAATCCGCTGCCGGACACACGGCCCATCGTCGTCGGCATCGACGGAAGCGAACTGTCCAAGGCCGCAGTGCATTACGCGTTCGACCTCGCTTCCACCCTCGGTGCGCCGCTCAAGGCCGTGCACTCGTGGATCGGTGATGCCGCACTCGGAGTCGGCGCTACCGCGGCGCTCGTCGACTGGGATGCCGTGGCAACGTCGGAAACCGCCGTCATGTCCGAGTCGCTCGCGGGCTGGCACGACAAGTACCCCGATGTCGAGGTGCAGCGTGTGATCGATCGCGGTCCCGCGGCGAAGGTGCTCCTCGAGCACATCGAAGGCGCCCAGCTCGTCGTCGTCGGCAGCCACGGTCGCGGCCAGTTCCGCGCGGCGCTGCTCGGCTCCACCAGCCAGAACCTGCTGCACAAGTCGCCCTGCCCGGTTCTCGTCGCCCGCACGCACTGAGCCGGACCCCGTCGGCCCCGGCCGTACGCCGCGGCATCCCTCGTCCCGG
>NZ_JAUZMZ010000111.1:0-16408 GCF_036327435.1 Rhodococcus chondri
GATCAGCAGCGTGTCCTCGATCTCCTCCCACGAGTCCTCGTCGAGGTCGCCGCCGCCGAGCAGTCCGAGCAGGCTCTTGCCGACAGCGGATTGCGATCGGGCGAGTCGGCCGCGGAGCCGCACGAGACGTCCCGAGGTCGGCTCGATCTCTTCGATCGGCGGCACCGGGGGAACCGCGGTTTCGGGTGCCTCGGGAGCGGCCGGTGCCTCGGGTGCCGCGGGAGCGGCCGGGGCCTCCGGGGCTTCGACCGTGTCGGTGACCGGGCGCGTTTCGGGCTTCGGTTCGACCTGCGGCTCCGGGGCGGGCGCCACCTCTGGTTCGACGGGCTCGGGCTCCGCCACGGCCGGTTCGGGGGCGGCTTCCGGCTCGACAGGCTCCGGTTCCACCGGTTTCGGCTTCGGCGGGGCCGGTGCGGCCGGTGCGGCCGGTGCGGCCGGTGGAGCCTCCGTGACCTCCGTCGGCAGCGGCACGGTACGAGGCGCCGGGGCCGGGGCCGGGGCCGGCTTGGGGGCAGGCCGCTCCACGGGCTCCGGCGGCGCGGTCGCCGTCGACCCCTGACTGAAATTGAAGCCGGTCTGCGCCTTGTAACCGCCGGAACGGTCCTTGGTTTCGGCGGTATCGAGCTGCGGGGTCTGCTTCGCCGTCAGCGACACCTGCCGCCGGCGGTACAAGGTCAGACCGACGACCAGCGCAACGAGAACGACCGCCAGTGCGGCCGCGAGAATGATCCAGGCTCCGGTACTCACGCCCCCCATACTGTCAGGCCGGGAGTCCTTCTTCCGGTTCGGGGACCGGTGTCGGGAGGTTCTGTCCGCGCATTCGCTGCGAGATCACACGGGTGATGCCGTCACCCCGCATGCTCACGCCGTACAGCGCGTCGGCGACCTCCATCGTCGGCTTCTGGTGGGTGATCACGATGAGCTGGGACTTCTCCCGCAGCTGTTCGAACAACCCGATGAGCCGACGCAGGTTGGTGTCGTCGAGCGCCGCTTCCACCTCGTCCATCACATAGAACGGCGACGGTCGGGCCCGGAAGATCGCCACGAGCATCGCGACCGCGGTCAGCGACTTCTCGCCACCGGACAGCAGCGACAACCGCTTCACCTTCTTGCCGGGCGGCCGCGCCTCGACCTCGATGCCGGTGGTGAGCATGTCGCTCGGGTCGGTGAGAACGAGCCGGCCTTCCCCACCGGGGAAGAGTTTCGAGAACACCTGCTCGAACTCGCGCTCGACGTCCGCGTAGGCCTCGGTGAAGACCTGCAGGATTCGGGCGTCGACCTCGTCGACGACGGCAAGGAGATCCTTGCGGGCATTCTTGACGTCCTCGAGCTGAGTAGCGAGGAAGTTGTACCGCTCTTCGAGGGCCGCGAACTCTTCGAGGGCGAGAGGGTTGACCTTACCGAGCGTCGAGAGGTCCTTCTCGGCGCGCTTGGCGCGGCGCTCCTGGGTAGGCCGGTCGTACGGCAACGGCTGCGGAGCGACCACCTGCTCGCCGCGCTCGCGTGCCTGCTCGTATTCGGCGAACTCGAGCTCGCTGGGAGGCAGCGGAACGTCCGGGCCGTATTCGGCGACGAGGTCGTCGAGCGCGATGCCGTACTGCTCGAGAATGGTCTGTTCGAGTTGCTCGATCCGCAGCGCGGCCTGTGCGCGCGCCACCTCGTCGCGGTGCACCGCGTCGGTGAGCTGGTCTCGCTGCGTGGTCAGTTCGCGCACCAGTTCCTTGGCACGTTCGAGTTGCCCGGTGCATTCGGTCCGGCGGCGCGTGAGTTCGTCGCGGTGCGCCATCGCCGCGGCGACGACCTCGTCGAGGTGTTCGGCCACCCGGGTTCCCGCCTGGGCGACCGCCGCGGCGACCGCCGCGGCCTGTCGTCGCGCCTGCCGGGCGCGTTCTGCACGCGCACGGGCCTCCCGTTCCGCCTGCGCGGCGCGGCGCAGCGAATCGGCCTTACCGCGCAGCGCTTCGGCGCGTTCCTCCCCGGTCCGGGCGGCGAGCCGGGCCTCCACCTCGACAGCCCGTATCTCGGCGAGCGCGGCGGCGGCGACCTCACGTTCCTCGGCGCTCGATTCGGTGCCGGCATCGTCGCCCGTCCCGGACTGCTCGTCCTCCGCCAGGCGCAGCCGTTCCTCGAGTTCGACGAGCTGCTCGCGGGCGGCGTCGCGTTCCCGTTCGGCGTCGGCGCGCTGGGTGGTGAGACGTCCGGATTCGGCATGGGCGTTGCGTGCTGCCTGCCCGAGCCGGCCGAGCTGCTCGTACACCGCGGACATCGCGGCGTCGGACTCGTTGAGCGCGGCGAGGGTCTGTTCGACGTATTCGGCGCGTTCCTTCTGCTCGGCAAGAGCGCCGGCCAGTGCCGCGCTCAACTCCTCGGAGCGCCGGATCGCGTCCGTGAGACCGGCACGCGAGGTTTCGATCGCCGCCTGGATCTCGAGTGTGCTCGGGGCGCGGTCGGAGCCGCCGACGACCCACCCGGAACCGGCGAGGTCGCCACTGCGGGTCACCGCGCGCAATTCGGGTCGTCGCGTGCACACCTCGGTGGCCGCGGCGAGGTCGTCGACGACCACCGTCCGGGCCAGCAGCGCCGCCAGTCCGCCGCTCAGTTCTGCCGGAGAGTCGACCACGGTGTGCGCCCATCGCGCGCCGTCGGGCAGCGCGCCGTGGTCGCCCGGTCCGTCGGCGCCGGTCGCCACGAAAGCGACGCGGCCCTGATCGGCCTCCCGGAGCGCGGACACCGCGCCGGCGGCGGCCTGCGTCGATTCCACCGCGACGGCATCGGCCGCCGAGCCGAGCGCCGCGGCGATCGCGGCTTCGTAACCGGATTCGACACGCACCCGCTCGGCCAGCGGACCGAGGAGGCCTCCGGCGCTGCGATGTTCGAGCAGCCATGCGGCACCGTCGGTGCGTTCGAGGCCCATCGACAGCGCCTCGATACGGGCTCCGAGCGACGCCACTTCCTTGCCGGCGGCGCGTTCGGCGTCCTGCAGTTCCTTGACGCGCTCGTCGGCGATGCGCCGCGCCTCGAGTGCGCGCTCGTGCTGGGCGTCGGCATCGACCTCCCCCGCATCGAGATCGTCGATCCGGGCCTGAGCGGTCTCGAACTCGGCCTGCGCTTCCACTCCGCGAAGGCGCGCTTCCTCGATCGCGACGGTGAGCCGCGCGATCTGGGTGTCGAACGATTCTGCTCGAGTGCGCACGGTGTCGACGCGGCCGGCAAGTCGAGCGAAGCCTTCACGCCGGTCGGCGACCGCGCGCACGGCCGCCATGTGGGCACGTTCGGCGGCCGCGGCGAATTCCTCCTGCGCGGCGAGTTGCTCCCGCGCGGATTCGAGCATGCCGTGGGCGATCTCGACGGCCTCGACCAGCTCGGCTTCCTCCGCGGCGATGCGGTCGGCGCGGGCCTCCATCTCGTCGGGGTCCTGCCCGGCCCGGTTGTCGGGTTCGGCGTCGAGGTGGCGGGCTCGCTCCTGCGCGATGCGGACGGTCGCGGAGACCCGCTCCGCCAGCGCGGACAGGCGGAACCACGTCTGCGAGGCCGCCTCGGCGCCGGGGGTGAGGTGCGCGAGGGCCTGCTCGTGCCGTGCAAGTTCGGCGGTGGCGGCGTCGAGGGCGGCGAGCACGGTATCGAGACGTTCGCGGACGATGCGTTCCTGCTGGTCCTGGCCTTCGAACTCGGCGCGGCGCGTGACGAGATCGTCCGCGGCCAGGCGCAGCCGCGCATCGCGCAGATCGGCCTGGATGGTCTGGGCCCGCCGCGCCATCTCGGCCTGCCGACCGAGGGGTTTCAGTTGTCGGCGTAGCTCGGCGGTGAGGTCCGTGAGCCGTGCGAGGTTGGCCTGCATCGCGTCGAGTTTGCGGACCGCCTTCTCCTTACGGCGGCGATGCTTGAGGACGCCGGCGGCCTCCTCGATGAAGGCGCGGCGGTCTTCGGGACGCGATTCGAGGATGGCCGCGAGCCGTCCCTGGCCGACGATGACGTGCATCTCGCGGCCGATCCCGGAGTCCGAGAGCAGTTCCTGGACGTCCATCAAACGGCACGAGCTGCCGTTGATCTCGTATTCGCCGGCGCCGTCGCGGAACATCCGGCGGGTGATCGACACCTCGGAGTATTCGATCGGGAGAGCGCCATCGGAGTTGTCGATGGTCAGGGTCACTTCGGCGCGGCCGAGCGGCTGCCGGCCGGCTGTGCCGGCGAAGATGACGTCCTGCATCTTGCCGCCGCGCAGCGCCTTGGCGCCCTGCTCGCCCATCACCCAGGTCAATGCGTCGACGACGTTGGACTTGCCCGAGCCGTTGGGCCCGACGACGCACGTGATGCCCGGCTCGAAGCGCAGAGTCGTCGACGACGCGAAGGACTTGAATCCCTTCAACGTCAGACTCTTCAAATACATGGGGGGAAACCTTACCGACGCGTCAGCGCTCGACGAATCCGGTCAGGGCGCCGCGCGGCGGATCCCAGGTTTCGACGACGAGGCGCACGTCGCCGGGGGTGTCGCCGGAACGCAGCCACTCGAGCAGTTGTTCGAGAGCCGGACGAGGACCTTCCGCGATGACGAGCACCCGCCCGTCGGGGTGGTTGGTGGCATGGCCGACGAGCCCGAGCTCGAGGGCGCGAGCGCGCGTGAACCACCGGAATCCGACGCCCTGGACCCTGCCGTGGACCCAGGCGGTCAGGCGTTGCGTATCGGGCGCGTGATCGTGTGTCATCGGTTATGCGTCGGGCGTGATCGTCAGCGATACCTTCGTACCGGCCTTCAGGGTACGACCGACGGTGCAGACCTTGTCGACGGAACGCTCGACGAGCGCGACGAGCCGCTGCTGTGCCTCGGTGTCGAGCTCGGACAGGTCCACGACGAGTTCTTCCTCGAGAAGTGGGTAGACCTCGTTCTCGCGATCGGCGGCACCCGAGACGTTGATCGTGGCGTCGTAGTCGTCGCCGAGCCGGCGGGAGAGGGGGAAGTCCGAACTCATGCCCGAACATGCGGCCAGGGCGATCTTGAGCAGTTCTCCCGGGGTGAACACCCCGTCGACGCCCTCCGAGCCGATGAGGACCTCGGCGCCGCGGGAGCTGCGGCCGGTGTACCGGCGCGTGCCGGTGCGCTCGACCCACAACGCGGTGGGTGGTGTCGCGGGATTCTGGTCAGCCATGCGTGGAATCCTGCCATGCGGCGCCGACAGCACCGTCACCCAGGAGCGGTGCGGGGACGTGGCTGACATTTGGGGCAGCTGTACGACGAGCGGTTCATGAACTTCTCCCGCCGGATCGGCGCACTGCAACGATCGCACGGCATGTTCTCCTGCCCGTACACGTTCAGGGACCGCTCGAAGTATCCGGATTCGCCGTTGACATTCACGTAAAGCGCATCGAACGACGTACCGCCCTGGGCGAGCGCTTCGCCCATCACCTCCCGGGCGGCGTCCAGCGCGGCGCGCAGCTTGGGTGCGGACAACGCGTCGGTCACCCGATTTCCGTGAATCCGCGCGCGCCACAAGGCTTCGTCGGCATAGATGTTGCCGATGCCCGAGACCACGGTCTGGTCCAGCAGCGCCCGTTTGATCTCGGTGTGCTTGCGGCGCAACACTTTCACCACTGCGGCTGCGTCGAACCGGGAGTCCATGGGGTCGCGTGCGATGTGCGCGACGGTCAGCGGCAGCCGGTCGCCGTCGACCTCGACCAGTGGTGCGAGAGTCCATCCGCCGAAGGTGCGCTGGTCGACGAACCGGAGGTCGGCGCCGTTGTCGAGTACTGCACGGATGCGCAGATGCTTCTCGTCGGGGACGGTGGGAGGTTGCACCAGCATCTGCCCGCTCATCCCGAGATGGACGACGAGGGCGAGGTCGGCGGGCCGGAGCACGAGCCACAGGTATTTGCCGCGCCGCTGCACGGCGGCCACCGTCTGCCCGGTGATCTGCAGCGCGAGGTCGCGCGGCCCGGGTTCGTGGCGTCGCACCGCGCGCGGATGCAGGACCTGGACCGACTCGATCGTGGCGCCCAGCACATGCGCGTGCAGGCCACGACGGACCACCTCGACCTCGGGAAGTTCGGGCACGCGGCGGTCAGTCGGATTCGGCGACTGTGCCCGTGTCCGCGGCCGTGTCCGCGGCGGACACGGCATCGGTCGCCGGCGCGGTGCCGGTGGTGTCGGGCTCCGGAGCCTCACCGGCCGCGATGTCGGTCAGTGCCTGCCAGGCGGCCGCGGCGGCCTTCTGCTCGGCTTCCTTCTTCGTCCGTCCCACCCCGGTACCGAGGGACCTACCGGCGATGATCGCCGTCGCCGTGAACTCTTTGTCGTGGTCGGGGCCGGTCGCCGAGATTTCGTAGGCCGGGACACCCGCGCCGCGTTCGGCGGTGAGTTCCTGCAGGCTCGTCTTCCAGTCGAGTCCGGCGCCGAGCCGGGGGCCGCGTTCGAGCAGTGCGGCGAACAGTCTGAGAACCACCTCGCGGGCGACGTCGATGCCGTACTGCAGATGCACCGCGCCGAGAAGCGATTCCATCCCGTCGGCGAGGATGCTGGCCTTGTCGCGGCCACCGGTGAGTTCCTCGCCCTTGCCGAGAAGCAGATGCGCTCCGAGTCCGCCTTCGCCGAGTCCGCGAGCGACCTCTGCGAGGGCGTGCATGTTGACCACGCTAGCGCGGATCTTGGCGAGTTCGCCCTCGGATTTGTCGGGGTGCGTCAGGTACAGCTTCTCGGTGACGGTGAGGCCGAGAACGGCGTCACCGAGAAACTCGAGCCGCTCGTTGGTCGGCAGGCCGCCGTTCTCGTAGGCGTAGGAACGATGCGTCAACGCCAGCGTCAGCAGTTCCGCGTCCAAAGTCACGCCGAGGGCGGCGAGGAGAGATGCGTGATCCTCTTCGCCGCCCACGGGTGCAGTATTCGTTGCTTTGCTCGTCACGTGAGTACCGATGACTTAAACGGGAGCAGTCACCTGACGACCGTTGTACGTGCCGCAGGACGGGCACGCCACGTGGGGCAGCTTCTTTTCGCCACAGCCACGGTTCGGGCAGGTGACGAGGGTCGGCGCAGTGGTGTTCCACTGGCTGCGCCGCGACCGGGTGTTGGAACGCGACATTCTGCGCTTGGGGACGGCCACGTCTACTTCTCCTCGTTGTTCTTGCTGTCGGATGCACTGCTGGGTTCTTCGGAGCCTGCGCCGAATGCGGCTGCCAACCCAGCCCAGCGAGGATCCATTATCTCATGCCCGTGCCCGGATTCTGCAATCGCCAGGCGAATGCCGCATTCGGGACACAACCCCTCGCAGTCGTCGCTGCACAACGGCCGCAACGGAAGTTCGAGGCCCACGGCGTCGACGATAACCGGTTCGAGATCGATCAGATCGTCCTCGATACGGTAGATCTCGTCTTCGTCGGCGGTCTGATCTGTCACGCTGTTCGGGTAGGCGAACAGTTCGGTGAGATACAGCTCCACCTCGCCGGTGAAGGGCTCGAGGCAACGCGAGCATTCTCCGACGGTGTCGGAACGAACTGTACCGGTGACGAGAACGCCTTCGGACACCGCCTCCATCCGCAGATCGAGATCGATGTCCGTTCCTTGCTCGATGGCGATCAGGTCGAGTCCCATACGCGACGGGGCGGGAACAACCCGTTGCACGGTACGCATCGAGCCCGGACGCCGTCCGAGCGTGAGCGTGTCGAGCACCAGACCTGCTGCCCGGTCGGGTCGCGGGGTGCTGGAACGGCGGGTAGACACTGCAACTCACTTTCGGATCGACGGCACTACGAAGTTGTTGGGCAACCGCTCTATGGTACGCGATCGACGTCGGACGACGAAATCGCGGGACGGTCGAATTTCAGCGGCGCCGACCGGACCGATGATCGGCTTCCGCGTAATCCGGAGTCCCCGAGGTCCGCAGCTGCTGACGACCCCTCCCGACCGAACGCATCGTCGTGCTGAGGAACTCCTCGAACTCGGCGAGCTTGCCGTCGACGTACTCGTCGCAGTCGGTGCGCAGCCGGTCCGATTCGGCGTGCGCGGCATCGATGACGCGGGCCGATTCGGCGTGCGCCGCCTGCACGACCTCGGTTTGCGACACGAGCCGTGCCTGCTCGGCTTCGCCGTCGGCCACGGAACGGTCGTACGACGCTTTGCCGGCTTCGATCATGCGCTCGGCCTCGGCCCGGGCACGTGCGGTCACCGCCTCGTACTGATCCTTGCCGTCGGCAATCAGATCGGCGGCTTCGGCGCGCGCATCGCCGACCAGCTCATCGGCGTGGGCGCGGGCCTCGCTGACCATCCGGTCCGCCTGCGCCTTCGCGTCGGCGAGCATCCGGTCGGCGTCGGCGCGGGAGTCCTCGAGCAGCGTTCTGGCTTCCTCGTCGGCGTCGCCGACGGTCTTGTCGGCCTGCGCGCGCGCATCGCCGATCAGCCTGTCGCGATGGTCGAGGACGTCCTGCGCATCGTCCAGTTCGGCGGGAAGCGCGTCGCGGACGTCGTCGAGAAGTTCGAGCACGTCGCCGCGCGGCACGACACAACTCGCCGTCATCGGGACGCTACGCGCCTCTTCGGCGATAGCGACTAATTCGTCGAGTGCCTCGAATACCCGGTACACGCCCAACCCCAATCACTCGCTCGACCCGGCCGCTGCGACCGTGTCCGGGCCAGTCTGCCGCAGCAAGCGCCGCGGCGCCGTGCGCCACGCGCCGGTGTGTCGAAATCGAGTCCGAGGAGGCGGACAGGCCCTCTACTTCCGGTCGGCCGCCCGCTCGGCGATACGGGTGAGCAGTCGCTTGTGGACCGTCGCCGGGAGCATGTCGGCGACGTCGCCGCCGTAGATGGCGACCTCCTTGACGAGCGAACTCGACAGGTAGCTGTACGTCGGGTTGGTGGCCACGAACAACGTGTCGACGCCGGTGAGCTTGTGGTTCATCTGCGCCATCTGCAGCTCGTAGTCGAAATCGTTCGCTCCGCGCAGGCCCTTGACGATCGCGGAGATACCGTTGGCCTTCGCGTAGTCGACGAGCAGACCCTGCCAGGAATCGATCGAGACGTTCGGAAGATGCGCGGTGGCCTCGCTGAGCATCTCGATACGTTCCGGAACCGTGAACATGCCCTGCTTGTTGGGGTTGATCGTGACCGTGACGACCACCTCGTCGAACTGGGCCGAGACCCTGCTGATGACGTCGAGGTGCCCGTTGGTGACCGGGTCGAAGGATCCTGGACAAACCGCGCGGCTCATGACCCAGCACCGTAGCAGGTGGCGATCTCCACCCGCGTCTCCCCGTATTTGCGGGTCCGGCCGGGGTCGAAGGCGTCCGGCCACTTCGTTTCCGGCGAGCGGGTGGAGCGTTCGACCACCACCATCGAGTCCTCCCCCACCCAGCGGCCGTCGACGAGTGCGGCGAGCACTCCGGTGACCGCGGTGTCGGCCAGGTCGTACGGCGGATCGGCGATTACCAGGTCGTAGACCCGGTCGGCGGCCGCCGCGAGCACCGCGGCCACCGGGGCGGCCCGCAGCACCGCACCACCGAGCCCGACCGCGGCGATGTTCTCCCGGATCACACCGGCAGCCTTGGCATCGGATTCGACGAGGGTCACGTGTGCGGCACCCCGCGACAATGCCTCGAGCCCGAGGGCTCCGGAGCCGGCGTACAGGTCCAGCACGGCGGCCCCGTCGAAGTCCATCCGCGCCTCGAGGGAGCTGAACAGGGCTTCGCGAACTCGTTCGGATGTCGGCCGGGTTCCGCGGGGCGGCACCTTCAGGCGCCGCCCCCCGGCCCGTCCCGCAACGATTCTGGTCACTCCGCGCTTTCTTCGGTGGACACCACGACGAGCAGGTCACCGCCCTCTACCTGCTGCACCGGGCCGATCGCGAGGCGGGTGATGTGCCCGCCCCGGGGAGCGGTGATGGCCGCTTCCATCTTCATCGCCTCGATGGTGGCGACGGTGTCGCCGGCCGAGACGATGTCGCCCTCGCCGACCACGAGGGTCACGGTGCCGGCGAACGGTGCCGCCACATGCCCGGGGTGGGCACGGTCGGCCTTCTCGGCGGCCGGGATCTCACTCGCGATGGATCGATCGCGCACCGACACCGGGCGCAGCTGGCCGTTGAGGATGCACATGACGGTGCGGTTTCCGCGTTCGTCGGCGTCCGAGATCGCTTCGAGCCCGATGAGCAGTTCGACGCCCTTGTCCAGGCGCACTCGATGCTCGTCGCCGTGGCGCAGTCCGTAGAAGAACTGGTTCGCCGACAGCTCGGTGGTGTCGCCGTACTGCTCGCGATGTTCCTCGAACTCGCGGGCCGGACCGGGGAAGAGGAGCCGGTTCAGGGTGCGGCGCCGGTCGAGCGACGACCCGCCGAGGCCCTTCTCGTCCTCGGCCGTGAGCGGGATCTCCGGCTTGGGTTCGCCTCGTCCGCTCAGTGCCTTGCTGCGGAACGGCTCGGGCCACCCGCCCGCGGGGGTACCGAGATCTCCGCGGAGGAAGCCGATCACCGAGTCCGGGATGTCGAACTTGCCGGGCTCGGCAGCGAAGTCGTCGACGGAGACACCCGCTCCGACGAGGTGCAGGGCCAGGTCGCCGACCACCTTCGACGACGGCGTGACCTTGATGAGGCGACCGAGGAGCCGGTCCGCGCCGGCGTAGGCGGCCTCGATGTCTTCGAACCGGTCTCCGAGGCCGAGCGCGATGGCCTGCTGCCGAAGATTGGACAGCTGACCGCCGGGAATCTCGTGGGTGTAGACGCGGCCGGTCGGGGCGGGCAGGCCCGACTCGAACGGCTTGTAGACCTTGCGCAGGGCTTCCCAGTAGGGCTCGAGGTCGCAAACGGCCTGCAGATCCAGGCCGGTGTCGAACTCGCTGTGCGCGGCGGCCGCGACGATCGCCGACAGCGCGGGCTGGCTCGTGGTGCCCGCGAGTGCCGCCGACGCGCCGTCCACGGCATCGGCGCCGGCGTGCCAGGCAGCCAGGTAGGTCGCGAGCTGACCACCCGGCGTGTCGTGGGTGTGCACGTGCACCGGCAGGTCGAAGTTCGTGCGCAGCGCCGAGACCAGGGTGGCCGCGGCGGGTGCCCGCAGCAGCCCCGCCATGTCCTTGATGGCGAGCACGTGCGCGCCCGCCGCCACGATCTGCTCGGCCAGCCGGAGGTAGTAGTCGAGGGTGTAGATGGTCTCGTTCGGGTTCGACAGGTCCCCGGTGTACGACAACGCGACCTCGGCGACGGTGGTGCCGGTCTCGCGGACCGCGTCGATCGCCGGGCGCATCTGATCGACGTTGTTGAGTGCGTCGAAGATCCGGAAGATGTCGATTCCGGTGTCGGCCGCCTCCCGCACGAACGCCCGCGTCACGGCCTCCGGGTACGGCGTGTAGCCGACGGTGTTGCGGCCGCGGAGCAGCATCTGCAGGTTGATGTTCGGAACGGCCTCACGCAGCGCGGCGAGCCGCTCCCACGGATCCTCGTGCAGGAAGCGCAGGGCCACATCGTATGTCGCTCCGCCCCACGCCTCGATGGACAGCAACTGCGGGGTCATGCGGGCGACGTGGCCCGCGACGGTGAGCAGATCCTTGCTCCGCACCCGGGTGGCGAGCAGCGACTGGTGCGCGTCGCGGAAGGTGGTGTCGGTGACGCCGACAGCCTTCTGTTCCCGCAGGGCGCGGGCGAACCCTTCGGGCCCGAGCTCGAGCAGACGCTGCCGCGATCCGGCCGGCGGGGCGGCGCTCAGGTCGACGGTGGGCAGCTTGTCGTGCGGGTACAGGGTGGTCGGACGCTCGCCGTGCGGCTTGTTGACCGTCACGTCGGCGAGGTAGGTGAGGATCTTGGTGCCACGATCCGCCGACGAACGCAGCGTCAGCAGATGCGGCCGTTCCTCGATGAACGACGTGGTGACCTTGCCCGCGCGGAAGTCCGGGTCGTCGAGGACGGCCTGGAGGAACGGGATGTTCGTGGCGACACCGCGGATGCGGAACTCCGCCACGGCGCGGCGTGCCCGGGCCACGGCGGTGTCCAGGGTGCGTCCGCGGCAGGTCAGCTTGACGAGCATCGAATCGAAGTGCGCGGAGATCTCGGCGCCCACCGATGTACCGCCGTCGAGGCGGATGCCCGCACCGCCCGGGGTGCGGTAACCGGTGATCCGCCCCGTGTCGGGCCGAAATCCGTTGGCCGGGTCCTCGGTGGTGATCCGGCACTGCAGAGCAGCGCCGCGGATCGTGATCGAATCCTGGCTCAGTCCGAGGTCGTCGAGCGTCTCCCCCGCCGCGAGACGCAGCTGCGACTGCACGAGGTCGACGTCGGCGATCTCTTCGGTCACCGTGTGCTCGACCTGGATTCTCGGGTTCATTTCGATGAACACGTGGTTGCCGCGTTCGTCGACGAGGAACTCGACCGTACCGGCGCACTGGTAGCCGATCTCCTTGGCGAAGGCGACCGCGTCGGAGCAGATCCGGTCCCGCAGCGCGGGCGCGAGGTTGGGTGCCGGGGCCAGCTCGATCACCTTCTGGTGCCGACGCTGCACCGAGCAGTCGCGCTCGAACAGGTGGATGACGTTGCCGTGCTTGTCGGCGAGGATCTGCACCTCGATATGACGGGGGTTGATCACGGCCTGCTCGAGGAAGACGGTGGGATCCCCGAACGCGGCGTCCGCTTCGCGAGAGGCCGCCTCGATGGCTTCGCGCAGCTGCGAGCGCTCCGCGACCCGGCGCATGCCGCGACCGCCGCCACCGGCCACCGCCTTGACGAACACCGGGAAGGTCATATCCTCCGCGGCCGCCACCAGCACCTCGATGTCCGGCGACGGCTCCGAGGAGGCGAGCACCGGGAGACCGGCCGACTTCGCCGCCGCGATCGCACGTGCCTTGTTTCCCGTCAGTTCGAGGATCTCGGCAGACGGCCCGACGAACGTGATGCCTGCTTCCGCACCCGCCGCCGACAGGTCGGGGTTCTCGGACAGGAACCCGTAGCCGGGGTAGATCGCGTCGGCGCCCGCCGAGAGCGCGGCCTCGACGATCTGCTCGACAGACAGGTAGGCCCGGACGGGGTGTCCCTCGTCCCCGATCTGGTACGCCTCGTCGGCTTTGAGCCGGTGGAGCGAATTGCGATCTTCGTACGGAAACACCGCAACCGTCCCGGCACCCAGTTCGTAGGCGGCGCGGAAGGCGCGGATCGCGATCTCGCCACGGTTGGCGACAAGCACTTTGGAGAACATTCGATGACGGTACCGCGACGAAACAATCGATTCGGGCGCGCGGTCCCAGAATGTGGGACACGAACGGGTGGGCGACGAACTGTAACGATGCAGTCGCCCCGAAGGTTAACTCTCCCGAAACACCCGCAACAGCATCACCGTAACCTCACCTCGCGGACTCCGGCGTGGTGCGCGAACCGTTACGTCAGGACTTCTCGAGATATTCCACCTTCTCCGCATCCAGCGCGGCGGTGACCATCCGGGCCAGACCCGGATGCCGGGTCAGGTCCGGATCGTCCTCGGTGACCGACCTGGCGAACCGCTGCGCCGCCGAGATGACCTCCACGTCGTCGACGAGCGAGAGCAGCCGCAGTGTCGACACAGTGCCCGACTGCGCGACCCCGAGGACATCACCCTCACGGCGCAGTTGCAGGTCGAGCTGGGCGAGCGCGAAACCGTCGGTGGTGCCGGCGACCGACTCGAGCCGCGCCATCGTCGGAGTGCCCGGTTTGGTTTCGGTGACCAGCAGACACAGCCCCTGGTGGCCGCCTCGTCCGACCCGGCCGCGCAACTGGTGGAGCTGGCTGACTCCGAACCGGTCCGCGTCCACGATCACCATGACCGTCGCGTTGGGGACGTCGACACCGACCTCGACCACCGTGGTGCATACCAGCACGTCGATGTTCCCGGCGCCGAAGTCGCGCATCGTGGCGTCCTTCTCGTCGGCCGGCAGGCGACCGTGGAGCAGACCGACTCGCAGGTCCCGCAGGGGGCCGGCAGCCAACTCCTCGTACTGCTGCAGCACCGATTTCGTCTCGGGTGGTTTCTGCTTGCCCTTGCCGCCCCCTGCGGGTTCGGGTTCGAGCTCGAAGACGCCGGGCACTGCATCCTCGTCGGCGTCGCCGTCGCCGATGCGGGAGCACACCACATACGCCTGGCGGCCTTCGGCGACCTCCTCCCCGATGCGTTCCCAGGCGCGATCGACCCAGGCCGGATGCACCTTCGCCGGAACCACTCGACTGACGATCGGCGAGCGTCCGCGAGGGAGTTCGCGCAGCGTGGACACCTCGAGATCGCCGAGCACGGTCATCGCAATGGTGCGCGGGATGGGCGTCGCGGTCATCACCAGTACGTGCGGCGCGGCGCCGTCGCGTCCGCGCCCCCGCAGCGCATCGCGTTGTTGCACCCCGAAGCGGTGCTGCTCGTCGATTACGACGAGCCCGAGATCGAAGAAGTCCACACCCTCCTGGATCAGCGCGTGGGTGCCGATGACGATGCCGGCATCGCCGGAGACCGCGTCGAGCAGAGCCTGGCGTTTTCGGGCCGCGGTCATCGATCCGGTGACGAGCGTGACGCGGGTGGCGAGCTCGTGGGCGCCGAGTTCGCCGGCGGCCGCGAGGTCGCCGAGCATCGTCGTCAGCGACCGGGCGTGCTGCGCGGCGAGTACCTCGGTGGGGGCGAGCAGCACGCATTGGTGACCGGCGTCGATCACCTGCAACATGGCGCGCAGCGCGACGATCGTCTTGCCCGAGCCGACTTCGCCCTGCAGCAAGCGGTTCATGGGGTGTTCGCGCGCGAGGTCGGCGGAGATCTCCTCGGCGACGGACTTCTGCCCGGCGGTCAGTTCGAACGGCAATCGGCGATCGAACTCGTCGGCCAGCCCACCGCCCCGGCGCGGGCACCGCGGCGCGGTGCGTACCTGCACATCGTGGCGCCGCCGGGCCATGACGAGTTGCAGCGCCGCCGCCTCGTCGAACCGCAAGCGGTCGCGGGCCCGCGCGACCTCTTCCTTGGTGTCGGGCAGGTGCACGCTGCGCAGCGCCTCGTCGAGCCCGATCAGACCGTGTTCCCGGCGCACCTCCTCCGGCAGGGGCTCGTCGACCGTGTCGAGCTGATCGAGCACCTGCCGCACGCAACGCATCACGGTCCACGATTCGACGTCGCGGGTGGCGGGATACATCGGGATCAGAGCGCGGTCGAAGATGGACATGTCGATGCCGTCGCCGCTCTGCGCGCTGCGGGCCAGACCTGCCAGCGCACCGGCGCCGCGAACCCGGCCCCGGGCAGGTGCCGCACCACCGATTTCGGCGTCGCGCGGCTCGGGGAGGATCACATAGCTCGGGTGCGCGAGGCTCCACTTGTCGCGGAAGTATTTGACGGTGCCGGAGAACATGCCGCGCACCCCGGGCTTGATGTTGTATTTGACCTTGTGCGGGTTGAAGAAGGTGACGTCGATCTTGTGGCGGTCCGAGACGAGCACCACGGCCAGCCGGGTTCCCGGTCTGCTCTTCATCCGCACCTCGTCGGCCTTCTCGACGTGCGCGATGATCGTGATGTGCTGGCCTTCGAGGGGTTTGCTGTCGCCGAGTTCGGCGCCCTGGGTGGCGTATCGGTGCGGATAGTGGCGCAGCAGATCTTCGACGGTGGTCATCCCGAACGCGTCGGCCAGCGCATCGGCGGTTTTGCGGCCGAGGAGATGATCTAGTCGGTCCGCGAGTGTCGCCACTGCTGTCCCTTCCGTTCCGCGGCGGCCACGCGGACCACCGGCTACTCGACGCCCAGCTGCAGCAGGTCGCTGCGCTGACCACCGTGATACACCACCACCTCCAGCTCGCGGTGGTGGTCGTCGAGGTGACGGGTCAGCTGCTCGGCGAGACCGTCGGGAGCGTCGGCGCCGACGAGCATCGTCACGAGCTCACCGCCCGCGGCGAGGATCTTGTCGAGCAGCGACACTCCCGCTGCCACGAGATCATGCTCGATGACCACGACATCATGACCCGACAGGCCGAGACTGTCGCCGGGTTCGCACGTGCCCACCCAGGTCAGGGCACGTTCACGGGCGATGCGCAGCGATCCCCAGCGCGTGGCGGCCGCGGCCTCCGACATCGCGAAAGCGTCGTCGACGGTGGCGCGCGCGGGATCGTGCACCGCGAGAGACGCGAGTCCCTGCACCAGCGACGAGCTCGGCAGGAACGTCACCTCCCGGTGGTCGCCGCGGGCTCGGGCGCCGACGGCGACGACGTCCTGCGCCGACAGCGACCCGTTGGGAAGTACGAGCACGTCGCGGCTCGGCAGCGCCCGAATCGCCTCGAGGATCCGGCGGGGGGCGAGCGAGGTCTCGGCCCGGAGAACTGTGGCTCCCTCGGTCTCGAACAGCGCGGCCGTCCCGTCGCCCGCAACCACGGCGAGCACGGCGCGACCGCCGTCGCGCTTCCGCGTCGGCGAGGTCGCTGCCACCCCGCCCGGACCGGACGCGAGGGGGGTACAGCCACCGTGT
>NZ_JAUZMZ010000112.1:0-16364 GCF_036327435.1 Rhodococcus chondri
GCTCGGTAAACGTGCAGAGACAGACTCGGGGCCAGTCTGCTGGTTCCGGATTCGGAGATGGGAACACTAACGTTGGCTAGGCACAGAGGTGCTCGGTACGCGGTCATTCCGTACAAGGTCAAGATCGAGAAACTTCGAGAGAAGGACGACAGCAGGCGCATCCGGCCCCTCGACAACTTCGATGGGAACGGCGCCGACTTGCTCGTTCTGTACAGCGCCTTCCTTCTGGGGTTCCCGGGCGGCAAACTTGTCGAACGCGACGACCAGCACTTCGGAGAAGTCGATGAGATCGCCCGCTTGGGCCGCACTGTCCGTGCTCGATGGGTCAGCGGGCAGTCAGGTGTAAGAAGCCACCTCAAGGACGATCATGAAGGAACAGAGTTCGATCGAAAGCAAACCGCGGTCGAACGGCTGCGATTCATGACGCTGCTGGCCGCACCTAGTGACGCGCGCCTCGGTGTCTTTCTCGTCGAGCAGATCGGCCGAAAATCTCTGTCCTGGAAGATGCGCCGCGAGTTCGAGGCTGCGTTCAAGCGCAAGTACCCGGGATACGCGTTAAGAATAGCCGCAGTGTCCCGTACGGATCTGTGGGCAAAGGCGGAGGCTGCAGGTTTGGGTGCCGAGGTATCGGCGATCACGGTCGTGCACCAGAGCATCAGCGCAAACGAGCTCGCCGAGATCGGAGTGGGCGCTGACGAAAAAATTGTCGGTCAGTTTACGCAAACTTACGACATGAAGAAATCGCCGCAGCGGGGCGGCATCCTGCGCAAGGCGAGAACCAAACTCACGAAGGGCATCGTGGCAGCGGAGGGCCCGGACGAAGTGCAGCTTGAGTCGATGGAGGGATTCGATGTCCAGCAAGCCGAACTTGTGGACGGTGTTGCAGAGATCTCCGCAGTTGTCAGCCTACCTGGAGAGAACCCAGTTCTCGTCAAATACACGGGAGCACGACCGCCTCAGGTGAAGTACTACTTCCGCAATGTTCCTGAAGGCGTCGAGTTGACTTCCCTACAGTTCTACACAGAATCGACAAGTCATGCGATCGCATTGCTGCGCGATGGTGGCGTGAGGCTTGACCCTGGCTGGGATACTGAGCAGTGGGAGCATCCTGTCGGTGTTGCTGCGTTGGAGGTGTGTGCGAGTGATTCATCAGCTTCTGACTAGGTATCTTCCGGGTGCCGTCGGCGAGCTGCGGCACGCGCACACTGGCGGGTTACGGGTTGTTCCGACCGCACTGCTGTTCGGCATGCCCATGATCATTGGAATACTGGCATGGTTGTTCGTGCCAGAGAGCGTCCAACCTGCGTCGCTTCTTCCTGGCGCGGCTATCACCACGGGCGCTCTAATGGGTCTGCTGACGCTCATGTTCAATCGAGTGAAGGATGCCACGGCGAAACCGCGGCCTACGGTCGGCTACGACCCCGCATACCAAGCTGGGGTGCTATTCGCTTCAATCGTCTACACCGCGCAGGTCGCGCTCCTTATTTGTGGCCTTCTGCTCGTGCTTACAGTCGTAGAATGCGAAGATGCTCGACGTGCAGGCTTGGCCGCCGCCGTCGGATTGTTCATTCATCTCGGGATAAAGTTGGCTTTTGTCCTGAGGTCGATGAAGCACCAGGCGTTTTCCATGCTCGGAAGTCGTTCGGTGCCGCCCGACGTAGCAGTAATCAGGCATGATCACCGGTCCTGAGCGCAGGAGCGGCGCTGTGCCGGTTGAGAAGCTGAGTTGCTGGGCACCCACCTCGGCGGGTTGAGCAGCGGTGTTCTTCATCGGGGTACTCCCAGCAATCACACTCGACCGCGAATACACACCTCAGGATGGGCCATCGTACGCAATAGGCAGAGGTTACCTGACGTAATCTCTGTTATCGGCATCCGATCAAATCTAGGTAATCGATTGCAGTGCAGTGCTTTTGATTCTTGACGGTGGTAGACGTTATGGGCATGGTCCGCACAGTAGCTGTCGGGAACTCACTGCCACGGAAGCCGGATGCTGAATGCCCAGGCAAGGAGGGCCACGGGCCCTGCTGGAGTTGTTGCTGCCCAGTTCGGGCGGGCTCAGGGGCAGGAAGTTCCGGAACAGTCGCCGGGTGATCGAGGGCATGCTGTACCGGCTACGCACCGGGGGTCCGTGGCGGGATCTGCCTGCGCATTTCGGGCCGTGGAAGACGGTGTGGAAGCGGCATCGGCGCTACGCCGGGGACGGGACGTGGGACCGTGTCCTGACGGCGTTGGTCGCGATGGTCGATGCCGGCGGGGACCTGGACTGGGCGGTGTCGGTGGACTCGACCGTGGTCCGCGTCCATCAGCACGGCGCGAACGCTGCTCGCCACACAGGGGGATCTGCCGAATTACAAGAATCTGCGTGACGAGCCCGCCGATCATGCGATCGGTCGATCCCGTGGAGGGTTGACCAGCAAGATTCACCTGGCCTGCGACGGTCACGGGCGCCCGTTGTCGGTGCTGGCAGGTCCGGGGCAGGCCGGCGACAGTCCGATGTTCGCGAATCTGCTGGAAGGCATTTCCGTGCCTCGGCTAGGTGGTGGCGGGGCTCGGATCCGTCCCGACGAGGTGCGGGCGGACAAGGCGTATTCATCGAAGGCCAATCGGGAACTGCTGCGCAGCAAGAGCATCAAGGCCGTGATCCCCGAGAAGTCCGACCAGGTGGCCAACCGCAAGCGCAAGGGCAGTGAGGGCGGTCGGCCGCCGAGTTTCGACGCAGAGTCGTACAAGGGCCGCAATGTGGTGGAAAGGGCCTTCAACAAGGCGAAACAGTACCGCGGAGTCGCCACCCGCTACGACAAACTCGTCATGACCTACCGGGCTGGGTTCATGCTCGCGGGCATCGTCGAATGGCTCAAACTATTGGGAGATACACCCTAGCGCGGAGCATTCGGCTTTACAGAGAACCCAAACTGGGTGAGGGGTACGAGGGCCGCGTAGCCCTTCTCCCCCTGAGGTGACGCAAGCATTATCAGACTGCCATCTCCCATCGGCGCAGACACGTACCAGCCCAGCGGTACGGCAGCGAGGTCATTCTCCATCAAGAAATCTGATGGATACTGCCCGACATAAACAGCCGAGGGATCATCTCCCCGCGTGACGCTACAGTAGCCTCCGCTGTCGGCTCCGTTCAGTACATTCTGCCCTTTGGAGTCGTACAGTCCGTCGAAATAGAACCCAGGCTTACAGACCGCCCGCAACCAATCTTCTAATGTGCCGGTGATGTTGTCGATTCCAGCGGACCCTTCGGTATTCGTGTCGGAACTCAGGTCCTCTTCCATCCCGCAGGCAGCAAGAACTCCAACCGCTAGTAGAGCAGACATTACTAACCGCAGGAACAGTCTTCTCATAAGCAACTAGTACTCGACGGAAATATTGTTCGTGCGTAGTGCTGAGGACTGTTGCATAACAGTTAACGCCCACAACATGCGTCAGGGTGGCTATGACCCTTCCGGGGGACTGTCATTTTCCGGTGGATCCGATTCTGGCGCATCGGTTTAGTTCTCGCTCGGGGTGACCGACCCTCGAACGTGATGGCGAACGCGTTCGACGCCGACTTCCACCTCATCGCCCATCGTGCTCTTCTGCCACTTCCTTTCCCGTCGGATCGGGGGAGCGCTCCGGCGGGCGTCCGTAGTAGGCGCACGGATCTCAGCCAAGGTGCTGTCCGCGTACGGTGTCGCCGCGCATTTCGTAGTGTTCGTCGACGGCGCCCGATCAGTCGTCGGGCTTCCCACCGAAGTAACGGCGGCAGGGCCAACTGCCGACTCTTCGATACCCGGCTCTACCAGTAGTGCCGTGCGTCTTCCTCCGGCGACATAATGCTTGAATCCACCCTCACCGGTTCACACAGTCCTGGCAACGGTCCTGTGCGGGGCGACCCAGGATGGCACCAGAATTCGTCTAAGGGGCTCATCATTGCCGATTCGCTCCCACGCCCGTGGGACGTTCGGATTTTGCCCCATCTGGACAAATCGCTCTCATCGTTGTGGCCACAACCAGGCAGGTGCGCCATCTGCCGCCGGGCTCACCAGTATGCGGGCGGGCTCGACGGTCGTGGACGCTACGGCCGGTCGAGTGTGCTCGCACTGGCCGATTACCAGGTCGCAACGCGCGCAGCGCTCACTATTCACATCGAAGGCATCGGAACCACGCCGCGATTCGTTTCCCGGGACTTGACCAGATCTCGTGGCACAGTGTGGGAATGTCACCGATTCAACACTTGTCGATGCGCGTGCCGTGGCGAGATCGAGCGTGGGACGGACACCTCTGTGATCGTCCGCTGGACAATTCGTCGTGCATCTTGCTCAAGAACATCGGTGACCGCCGACTCGACGAGTACGAGAACGCGAACGCGGGCACACCGATGGCAAACCTGATCTCGGAGCAGCTGCCCTGCTTGAACGAACGCGCGACATTCATGTCCGCCCACGGCTATACCGTGACCAAGACACACCCCTATGCCTCGAACAAGAAGTTGACCGGGACACTGGAGCCGACCCCGGTCGCGATACCCGGCCACGCATTCGAATCGGTCCCGTTCCGCTGGCTCAACCGCGAAGCTTTCGAAGGCGACATCTGGTCGCAGTGGCGCACTGACTACAACCCCGAGGCGGAAGACCGGATCGGCACACTCCTCGGGTTCACGCCTAGCTGGGTCATGGACGGTGCCAACCAGCAAGCAATCATCCGGTCCTTCTTCGAGCCGGTTTCTGCCGGAGAGTCACTGGTCTTCGCCTATCTCAAGCACTCCCCGTTCCAGGAAAGTAGTACCCGCAGGCTGCTCGTCGGGGCTGCTCGTGTTACCGAGGTCTCCCTCCCGGGCATGTGGCGGCACCGGGGCCGGCCACCGTTCGACTCATCGATGTGGGAGACCGCGGTAAGCCACAGCCTGCGGCCGGACATGGCAGATGGAATTCTGCTCCCTTATCAGCAACTGATCGGACTGCTCGACAACGGTGTCGATGTCGATACCGCGTTGGCCTGGGCGCCGGAGAGCCGTGATCTCGAGTTCTCGTATGTCACCGAGTATCTATCGGACGACGCCGCGATCGAGTCGTTGCTCAGCCTGTCCGCCGCGGCCCGAGGGCTGATCGAGCTGGGCATCGAGGTTCCGTCGAGCGCAACCGAATGGGTCGATTCCCAGCTCGGCCGTCTGTGGCAGCTGCGCGGCCCCACTCCCGGACTCGGCTCCGTACTGGCGCACCTGAATGTGCAGTCGGCGCACGGGGTCGCACGACTGGTGCTGTCGAATATTCCGGAGGGCAGCGATCCATGGGAGTTTCTCGAGACGGGATTCGCCGACCCGACCCGGTTCCCGGCCAGCGTGCGCTCGGTCATCGGGCCGTCAATCGGCAAGATCTGGAGAAAACTGCCGCAGACTCGGCGTGAGGCTCTGCGTGCGTTGTCGGCGTTCGACGTCTCTTCCGAGCAAGTCGCCATGATCATGGGCGGTGAAACCACCGTCGAACTGACGCTCGAGGAGTTCCTCGACAATCCGTATTACGCGGCGATCTGCACGTATACCGATCCGCGGCATATTTCGTTCACGACGATCGACCGGGGCTGTTTTCCGCCGGAGCACGTGTCCTGGTCCTCGCCGATGCCCGAACAGATGCAGATGGACGATCACCTCGATCGGCGTCGGATCGAAGCCCTGCTGGTCGATGTCCTCGAACGGGCCGCGGCCGAGGGAAACACGGTACTTCCGCAGGCCGAGGCAGTTGCCCGAGCCGGGGACATACCGGTGACCACCTCATGTGTGCTCAACGACGAGGTGTTGATGGGCCAGGATCTCGACGCCCGGACCCTTGCCGAGGGTGAGGAATGGACACCGATCCTCGGAACCATCGTGGGCGACGACCTGCCGGCCTACAAGCTGACGCGCCTGGCCGAGGTGGCCGAGGTGATCCGTACTTGGCTCACTCCACGCTTGGCCACCGAACGCTTCGGTTCCTTGTCCCAGGCGCGCACCGTCATCGACGCCATCATCGACGCCCCCGTCGGTGACGACCTGGAGGAGGAGGCCGCCCGAAGGGAGAAGGCAGCCGGACTCGGTGAGCTCTACGCTTCCCCGCTCTCGGTGCTGATCGGTCCGGCCGGAACCGGAAAGACCACGCTGCTGCGGGCCTTGGTGTCGTTGCCGGGCATCGCGGGCAGTGCGCCGATCCTGCTTGCTCCCACCGGCAAGGCACGGGTCCAGCTGCAGCAGAAGGTCGGGTATCCGGCCCGTACTCTCGCCAGCCACCTGAGCAGATCCGGGCGTTACGACGGAAACGCGGGACTGTACCTCGTCACCGACGAGCCCTCGACACGCGAGCGCGCCGACCTGGTGGTGATCGACGAAGCCTCGATGCTCACCGAAGAGATGCTCGCCGCCACCCTCGACTCCTTCTCCAGCATCAAAAGGCTCGTGTTGGTGGGGGATCCGCGTCAGCTTCCACCCATCGGTCCCGGCCGTCCGTTCGTCGACCTCGTTCAGTATCTGCGTCCCGACCGGTTCTCCTCGGCAGAACGCGTCGGGCCGGGTTATGTCGAGCTTCAGGTGACCCGTCGCCAAGGCGGTCTCGGCCGCGCCGACCTGGCGCTCGCGAAGTGGTTTGGCGGCGACGAACTCGGCCCCGACGACGATGCGATCTGGGAACAGTTGCGCCGGACCTCGGACCTGGCCACGGTTCGTCATGTCAACTGGGGAGGTCGGAGCCCCGAGAAGACTCTCATCGATGTCCTCCACGAGGAACTCGACTTCGGTACTCACCCCGACCCGCAGACCGCGTTCGCGTTGACCTACGGCGGTACCTGGAACGAGCCCTATCTGAACTGGGAGACCGGGAAAGGTGGGGCCGGCGAAAAATCGGAGCAATGGCAGGTGTTGACCCCCACCCGGTCCCGCCAGTTCGGCAGCGTCGAGCTCAACCGGCATCTCAAGCGCACCTTCCGCACCAGCGATACCACGTTCGCCGCCCAGACGCGGGGGTGGAACATTCCCAAACCGATCGGGCCCGAGCTGATCGTGCGCGGCGACAAGGTCATGCACACCCGCAACAGCAGAATGAAGGCATGGCCCAAAGACACCGGCCTCGATTACGTCGCCAACGGTGAGATCGGTGTCGTCGTCGGTCGGCTCAACAAGAAGAAGAACCTCCCCGCGAGAGTGGAGTACTCGTCCCAGGTGGGCTGGACTTACAGTTACTGGCCGTCCTCGTCGGAGGACCCTCCTCTCGAACTGGCCTGGGCGGTGACCGTGCACAAGTCGCAGGGCTCCGAATTCGGCACGACCTTCCTGATGCTGCCGTCGAGGACTCGGGTGTCGAGGGAATTGCTCTACACGGCGTTGACCCGGCACACCGATCGAGTGATCATCCTTCACGACGGTGTGGTCGAGGATCTGCGCACGCTTGCTCGCCCGTCCTCATCAGAGACTGCAGCACGACTGACCGATCTGTTCTGTCCATCGACCCCGCAGCAGATCATGGTCGCGGGAACCGGCCACCGAGTCGACTCGAATCTGGTCCACATCACCGGCACCGGGGTGCTGGTGCGAAGCAAGAACGAAGTGATCTTGGCGGACATCCTGGAATCGATGGTGCCGGGCCGGTGGGTCTACGAGCAGGAGCTGGTCGGCACGGACGGAACCGTTCGGTACCCGGACTTCACCATCGAGACCACCACCGGGCGCCGCATCATCTGGGAGCACCTGGGCATGCTCGACAACCCGCAGTACGCCGCGAACTGGGAGACGAAGAAGCAGTGGTACCGCGCCAACGGCGTACTGCCGGAAGCTGACGGCGGCGGACCAGAAGGAACGCTGGTGTGGACCGACGACCGCGGCGGGGTCGATGTGCCCGCTTGGCGCCAACTCGCACAGCAGGTATTCGGAGCCCCACTCAAGGGCGGCCCTCTGGCGAAGAAAGCGGCGAAGAAGGCGCTTCCCAAGCGACCGAAGTAGACGCGACTGATCTTCGATCTGAGGCTGAACCCTTCGGACGGCAACCGATGGCATCCCGCGGCTGCCGCTCCGGGTATTCGTCGGCGTTGGCACCTGACCAGGCACGACAAGAGTGCGCGATTTCCTTCGACATCGTCGGGTAAGCAGGCGAGCCACCTGGTGGGTGCGGGCAACCCCGCATTTAGGGGAGTTGTCGCCGACAGCGTGGCATGCTGGCACGGTATGGACGCACACACGCATGTCCCTCGAGTTCATCTCTGCCGTCTGTCGCCGCGCCGGGATGCTCTCGATTCTTACTTCGGTTCTGACGACGTTTCGTGGGCTTCCAATCCCACCTGGGAAATGCCGGAACACTACGAGGTGGGGGACACGCTCATCGTCGTGGTGGCCGCTCGTGAGCCGGCCGTGCTCAATATCGAGACGTTGACGTCGAGTTCGGCCGACGGCGGATACAACACTGAAGATAGTGCCGGCGCCGACCTCGGCGGAGTCTCTATCCCGGCAATCGAGAAGCGGATGGGCGAGCCCACCCCGACCGCTCCGTCCACACTCGAACCGGAATTCGCGCAGCGGTGGATGGCAGCGTACGACGCCGAACGTAGCGACCCGACTCCCTGGCGTCGTCGAGATACCACCGGTTGCGTCGCTGCAAGCAGCAAGCTCGACGCCCGGCGCACCGAGATTGTCGGCGACCACGTCTGCCTGTGCTGCGGTATCGGTCCCGCCGCGGCGTCGGCACTGCAGGGTGCGCTCGAAGTGCATCTGTGCAATGAGGAGGATGCCTCGGGTATGGGGATGTTCCTGCATCCGGATCTGGCGGTGCGCGTGTGCATGCAATGCCACGAACATCTGCATGCTCCGTACGGGCCGAGTGTGATGGAGGAGATGTTCTCGCAGCGTCCGCAATGCCCGGAGTGCGAGAGGCCTCAAGCGATCCGGTTGGTGGGGGGCATGCCTCCCGGGCCCCCGCCACCTGGCACGATCGCGGCCGGATGTGACCTCGTCGACGATGGCTCCGAAGCCCCGGACTACCGCTGCGGCAATTGCGGTCACGAATGGGCCCTCGCTCCCGCTGAAGAGGGTTACGAACCGTCCTGGCCTGGGATGCTCGAGTGGGTGCTCGACTCGCTGACAGGGAAGCCGTTGGGTTTTCTTTTCGAGCTTGGGCCGTTTGATCACGTGGATGATGAGCAGGACGGTGAGATCATCTGCGCGCAGATTCAGGTACTCGACGATGACGTGCTGTTGCTGCGCCGATCCAAAGACGTACTCGGGCACTTGATGCTCGCCGACTATTCGGCCGCTGGTGCGGTGCTCGACCAATGGTACTTCGATACGCATTTCGACGACTGCACCGACGGTTACCTGTTCAGCCGTGATCTCGACTTGATCGCCGAGGCCTGCGTGGCCTGGTTTCGCGACAACTGGGGAGAAACCCGCTCAGTCGACGAAATCGGCTGTTCCTGTCGTTTCCCCGACACCTTGCTACCGACGCCGGACCCGACCGACTGATCTGGACAGACGATCCCATTGGACCTCGGTCACCCTCTGCAGAGCATCGGCAATCATTGTCGCGCTGCTCTCATCTCAATTTGCCAATGTGCGTAACCTGTCTCCTCTGATCGGTACGGCTCAATCGTCGTGCTGCCATTCCTCTGTCACGGGGTACTCGCCCTCAGGTGGAGTAGCGGCGCCTTCGCAGGTTCCCTTCGGCCACCATCGCAGTCGTCCACCTCGTGCTTGGCGGCCGGTGATCGGAGGAAATGCGTCGTCGAGCACTCGAATCCGGTCCACCACCACCAGCGCCTCGGTTGCCGGCACCGTTTCGACGTCGGCCTTGGCTGCTACGACCCGGATGTGCAGTGGGAGTTCTCCGTCCCGAATTGCGCGGAGCTGGTAGTCGCGGAACCCGCTGACGTCGATCACCGTGTAGTTCAGGTCCACCAGGAGCGAGGTGGCGGCGTCGATGGCGTGTTGATCGAGTGCTGCCTGCACGGCAGGGTTGTAGTGGCGATCGACATTAAGGATGCGCAGCGTCTTCGACGCGATGTCGGTCAGTTCCGCCACGGTAGGGGGTCGGCCGGGAAGGATGTCGAGAAGTTCGACGGGAAAACGCGCCAGATAGCGCGAGCAGGCACCGTGGATGCCTTTGTCAAGGCTTCCGGTGAAGGGGAAATGGAGCGGTCCGGTTTGGCTCTCGTGAAGTTGTTGTTCGAGAGCGAAGATCTGGGGAGCGAGCTGCTTGATCATCGGTAAGGTCACCGGCTTGTGCAGCTCATACATCGAGTTCAAGGGGACCTCGGTCCACGTGTTTTCGATGTGGGCCTTTCGCGCTCTGGGCGATACGGCCTTGGAGAAAAGTGTGCTTTTGGACGTCTGGATCGCCTCGGCGGCCTCGATGTCGAAGTCGTCGACGAAGAGTTCTTCTGCCTCGTACACGGAGGGATGGCCTGTGATTACCGACCATCCGAGCAGGACAGGTGGATTCTCACCGCGCCACCAGTGGAAGACGATGTCGCCGGGCCGCACTTGTTCGAGCAGGATGCTCGAGAGCCGCAGTTGGCCCGAGTCCAAATAACGGCGTACCTCCAATGTGGTGCCGAGGGTTTCGTAGTCACGGTTGGTGATCTCCATCCACACCCGCATCGGCGCTTTCAATCGACTCTCCCGTCGTTCGGCGGTCCGACCGCCTCCGGATACGTCAGAACTGATGAATACAGCTGACCCTCGACACCGTTGAAACCGCTGTGGCGGGATCGTTTCGTATTCCACGGTCGGGGGCCGCAAGAGCGAAGAGTGTCAACGCCTCCGTCCAGGCATCGGTACTGCTCATTTCCGTGCTACCGGCGCAAGTGAGGTTGTTACAAGCTATCCAACGGAAACTGCGCACGCCCCGTGACTTAGGTGGTCTTTGGTCGGCTTGTCAGCAGCTCCAACAGGCTGGGACTGTCAGCCGTCGATGAGCGTGCGAATCTGATCAAGGATCTCCGCGGCTCGCGCATCGTCTGCATTGGCTACCTCGACAAGGAAGGTGTCGTTCGCCTCGCCGGGCTCAAGTACCGCGTCGATCACTTTCCCCACAGCGGAGGTCTTTGCGTAGATGCGCACTTCTTCCCACTGGCGAGGCTGCGGGTTGTCATCGATGACGGCTCGGGGGAAGTAACCAAGCCCCACTCCGGACAAGGTCGTGCTGACCTCGGCCAAGACCCGAGGACCCAGCTTCTTGTACTCGAGCATCTCCCGCAGCTCCTGCAGAGAAACTACGACCAAACCAAGCTGATCTACAGCCCGCTTCAAATCACTCGCGTCTGAGTAATCCACGGACACTCCTCGCAATTTATTGAACTAATCCTATCGAGCTCATCATATTACAACATGGGAAATATGATTCCTGAGTCTCTTGCCGGCGGTGTAACCCTCCTACCCGAGGCTGATCCGGGCGTGACGTTCCATAAACGACCGTATTTGAAACATCCCGGCCGAAAAATCGCGAGCAGCGCCGACGGATGTGCCAAAACTCGTGTCCATAACCGATGTTTCAGAATGAGGCGTGTCGGTGAGTTCTGGAACACTGTCGCCTCGTGAACGAACTTTTGGGCTACGCGAGGGTCTCGACCACCGATCAGCTACTCGACGCGCAGAGCGACGCCCTGCGCGCCGCCGGGTGTTCGAGGATCTGGACCGAGACCGCCAGCGGGGCAACCACCGCCCGACCGCAACTGACCGAACTCTTCTCGCACCTGCGCGCCGGCGACACCCTCGTCGTGTGGCGGCTGGACCGACTCGGTCGGTCGCTACCGCACCTGCTGCAGACCGTCGAAGACCTCGAGGCACGCGGGGTCGGCTTCCGGTCCCTGACCGAGGCGATCGATACCACCACCTCCGGCGGCCGGCTGATCTTCTCGATCTTCGGGGCGATCGCCGAGTTCGAGCGCAACCTCATCAGAGAGCGCACCCAGGTGGGGCTGGCCGCCGCCCGGGCCCGCGGCCGCACCGGGGGCCGGCCGCCGAAGATGACCCCCAACAAGATCCGGCAGGCCAAGAAGATGCGCGATGGCGGCATGGCGCAACGCGAGATCGCCGAGATTCTCGGTGTCGGCCGCACCACGCTGTACCGCCACCTCAAATAACCTGGCAAAGTCACCAGTCGCTGCGATCGAACCGGCGAGTTCTAATGCACTAGCTCGATCTGTAATCCCGGTTCACGCCCAACACGGGATCGAACTACAAATAGTTCGGGCTAGAGACGCCTGACCACGCTATCGGTCGCTCTCGAGGCGGGCTGACCACGAAGACTCATCTGGTCTGTGATGGGCGCAGCCGGGCGCTGGCATTCATCCTTACCCCGGGGCAGGTGGCCGACACGAGCATGCTTGCGCCCACGCTGGGGCAGATCCGCGTGCCCGGTGCAGTCGGCAGGCCGCGGACCCGTCCGGAGCGGGTGCTGGCGGACACGGGCTACCCCTCGAAATCGAATCGGGCCTGGTTACGCGCTCACGGTATCGCCGCGACGATCCCCGAACGCGACGATCAGATCGCGCACCGGCGGAACAAGCCGGACCGACCGATCGATTTCGGAGAGCAGCAAAAGGCCCGCTATCGCGGCCGCAACGTCGTGGAGCGATGCTTCAACCGACTCGAGCAGTGGCGTGGGATCGCGATGCGATCTGACAAGACCGCCGGTAGCTACCACGCCGGGCTCTGCCTCGCGGCCACTCTTCACTGGCTCACCACCAGTAATCGCATCGCGGTTCAGAGGTAGCGGCAGACCTGGTCAGGGTCGCAGTCTTCGGGGTGGATGGTGCTGGCCTCGTCCCGAAGCCCGGTGAGGGTATCGCGCAGGGCGGCCAGGCTGCTCAGCTGGTCCTCGATGTCCACCAGGCGTTGGTCGAGCAGGTCGCGGACGTGAGAGCAGGGGGCGTGCCCGTCATCGCGGATGTCGAGCACCTGCTTGATCTGGGCCAGCGTGAGCCCGGCGGCCTGACCACGGTGGATGAAGTCCAGCCGAGTCAGTGTCTCAGGCGTGTAGCAGCGGTACCCCGCCGGAGTGCGGTCCGGGGCTGGTAGCAGGCCCTGCTCTTCGTAGAACCGTAGCGTCTTGGTGCTGGTACCCGCTGCGGAGGCGAGTTCACCAATCCTCATGGCCGCCCTCTTCTCGGAGTCGCCGACAGGCCGCACTTGACCTTGCCCTGCACTGGAAAGTCCACTCTGGTCTCATCGGAGCATTTTTGCCAAGTGATCGGGAGGTATCTCAGATGGGCCAGAAGGTGGACCTGGCAGTGATCGGCTCCGGTGGGGCAGCGTTCTCCGCCGCGATCCGGGCCCGGAACTTGGGCAGGTCGGTAGTGATGATCGAGTGCAGCACAGTCGGCGGCACCTGCGTGAACATCGGCTGCGTGCCGTCCAAAGCACTGCTCGCCGCCGCCGAGGCCCGGCATGTGGCCGCCGACGCCCCCGGCCGATTCCCCGGCATCGCCACCGCGTCCGGTCCGGTGGACATGCTGGGCCTGATCGGCGGCAAGCGATCCCTGGTGGAGGGCCTGCGGCAGACGAAATACCTCGATCTGGCCGACTCGTACGGGTGGCCGATCCGGCAGGGCGGGGCCTCCTTCACCGGCACCCCGGACGCCCCCGGGCTGCAGGTCACCAGCCCGGACGGGGCCGCCGAGGTGATCGAGGCCGGCCACTACCTGGTCGCGACCGGCGCGCAACCTTGGATTCCTGATCTGCCGGGACTGGATCAGGTTGACTACCTGACCTCGACCACCGCAATGGAACTCACCGAGATTCCCGAGTCCCTGCTGGTCCTCGGTGGTGGATACGTCGCCCTGGAACTGGCCCAGCTCTTCGCCCGGCTCGGCTCGACGGTGACCATGCTGGTCCGTTCCCGGTTGGCCTCTGCCGAGGAGCCCGAGGTGAACCGGGTTCTGGAATCAGTCTTTACCGAGGAGGGCATCACGGTGGTGCGCAACGCCCAGCTCACCACGTTCACCCAGGATGAGGCGACTGGCGAGGCGACCGCCACCGCGACCGTCGAAGGCCGGACCAGCCAATTCCGCGCCCAGCGGGTGCTGGTGGCGCTGGGCCGCCGTCCGGTCACAGACACGCTGGGCCTGGAGACGGTCCGGGTCCGCACCGGTGTGGGCGGCGAGATCATCGTCGATGACTCCCTGGCCACCACCACTCCGCGTATTTGGGCCGCCGGAGACGTCACCGGGCACCGCGAGTTCGTCTACGTCGCCGCCCATCAGGGCGCGATGGTCGTCGACAACGCCTTCACCGGCGCGGCACGCACGATGGACTACGCCTACCTGCCACGGGTGACGTTCACCAGTCCCGCTATCGGCGCGGTCGGCATGACCGAGAAGCAGGCCCTAGCGGCCGGCTACCGCTGCAACTGCCGCGTGCTACCGCTGGACTACGTGCCCCGCGCCCTGGTCAACCGCGACACCCGCGGATTCATCAAGGTCGTCATCGACGACGACACCAGCCGCATCCTGGGCATCACCTCCGTCGCCAAGGACGCCGGCGAACTCGCCGCCGCCGGCGTCTTCCTCCTCGAGGGACACCAGACCTACCACGACGTCGCCACGATGTGGGCGCCCTACCTGACCATGGCCGAAGGCATCAAGCTCGCCTGCCAGTCCTTCACCACCGACCCCGCCAAGCTGTCCTGCTGCGCCTGATCCGCCACGCGATAGTCGCAGCCACCTTTAGCAACACGGCCACTGCGGCCAGGCCCCGACGGGTTCGTCGCCGGCTTCGAGCAGACCGGCGCGCAGCCCGCGAGTGGACAGGTCGTGGACGGCAGCAAGGCCGGACTGGCCACCGCCGATGACGAGGGCGACGTAGTCGGTCATAAGGTTCCTTCGGTAGAGGAGGCGCGGGCGGGCAGCCGCGGCACGGACGCGACGGCGAGGACGGCGGCGAGCCCGGCGACCACCGCGAGGACAAGGTAGGCGCCGGCGTAGCTGCCGGTAACGCCGGCCAGGACCGTTCCCGCCCACGGCGCCAACGCCATGACCACGACGCTCGGGGCGGACATGAGCCCGCCGAGGCGCCCGTAGTGGGTCGAGCTCCACCGTTCGGTCCTGCGGCAGCGCGCCGCCGCCGAACTCGAGCAGATCGACGCAGTTCGGGACGAACTCGCCGATCGATACGCCGTAGTTCCGCTCGAGACCACCGAACCGGTCGGCGCCGAGGCACTGTGTGGTCTTGCCGCCGGCCGGATCGAATCCGCACCGGTATAACGCTCCTGATGACGGCGGCGACGGGAGAATGACCGCCGCTCGCCTCTGTGGGCTGCGCTGTCAGCCAGCGTGAGTTTTCAGGATGGACGTTGGTTCTTCGGCGTACGTGAGCTGGATGCGCAGCTGTCCTCGGCAGGCTCGTGGAACCCAGCAAGCACCGAGCGGACCTGGACAAATCGCATCCGGTGTGGCCGGGCTGTCGGTGGTCACGTCGAGCCGCGATCCTGTTGCTGGGGTCGGCGTAGCGAACGCATCGGCCGGAACTGCGGAGATCTCTCGCTGCACCGGTTGGACGGGCTGCACATTCGCCTGCGCAAATCCAAGACCGATCAGGAGGGCCGCGGCATCATCCGTGCGCTGCCGTTCACGCACAGTCATCTCAGTTGTTCGCCGTGTGCGTGGATGCGGTGGGCGCACGCGGTCGCCGCGTACGACACCGGGGGGCGACACCGGTGGACGTCCCGCGGTGATCCGGCTGCTGCGCAGTGCGGAGCCGTTCGAGGGGCAGGTGTGCCGGGGACCGAGCCCTCGCCCGTGCCGGCGTCGCCGTTGTGGCGCTCGCTCCGCCGCAACGGCAATCTCTCGGGCTTTTCTGCGAGTTCGAGTAGGTACGGGAGCCGATCGAAGCCGCGGTCTCCCCGGTGTGTTCGGCTGCGATGGCAGAGGGCGCACCTCACTGGCTACCGTGAGCGAATGCGCCGTGTGATGTTTCTCCTCCGTCCGAGCTGGTTGATTCTGGCCGTGGTGGTGGTCGGCTTCGCGTATGGGTGTTTCACCGTCCTCGCCCCGTGGCAGCTGGGCAAGAACACCAGCACCGAGGATCGCAATGCGCGGATCGCGGCGTCGATGGCGCAGGAGCCGGGCCCCGTCGTCGAGCTGCTCGGCGGTGACGGTCCGACGATCGACGACGAGTGGAGCCGCGTCCTCGCGCAGGGCTCGTATCTGCCCGACTCCGATGTGCTCGTCCGGTTGCGCAGCGTCGAAGCCCAGCCCGCCTACGAGGTGCTCACCCCGTTCGCGCTCGACAATGGTCGGACGATTCTCGTCAATCGAGGTTATGTGCGTCCGGTGCGCGGCAGCGAGGTGCCCGAGATCCCGGCCGCGCCGGGCGGCAACGTCACCCTCGAGGCCCGCATCCGCATGTCCGAAGGCACGATGGACGG
>NZ_JAUZMZ010000113.1:0-16178 GCF_036327435.1 Rhodococcus chondri
CGAGACAGCCGAGCAGCCAGGACGCGGTGCGCCGCAGCGGCCACGACCGCCGCGCCGCCCGCAGCCTCCGCACTCCCAGCAGATAGAGCGTCGCCAGTACCAGCGCCGCCGTTCCCAGCACCAGATCGAACCGCCACTCGGTCATCAACCTGCCCAACGTCGGGGCGCCGTCGAACCCGTACCCCAAGACTTCGTCGACCAGACTCGGCTCGCGACGCTCACCCAACGGCGGCGGAGTGCGGCCCAACGCCACTCCGAGTCCGATCGTGGCGGTCAGGACCGCCGATTCGATCACCGCCAGTCCTATGAACGCGCGCCGGTTCGACGGGTCGGCAGCCAGGGCAGTGACCGCCACCGTCCGTTGGCGCCATCCCAGCCACCCCACCACACCGAGCGCCGCCACCTTGGCCAGGACCAGAAACCCGTACGGGCCGGACAGAAATTCCCCGAGCGGGACCCGCACCAGGGCATTGATCGTTCCCGAGGCCGCCATCACCACGAATGCCACCGTCGCCAGCGCCGAGAACCGGCGCGTGGCCACATCCAGATGTCCGCCACCCCGCACGGCGTGCAACAGCAGCGCCGTCAATCCCCCGACCCACAGCCCGGCCGCCACCAGATGAAAAATCAGGCTGTTGGTGGCCAGATCATGCGATCCGCCCCCGGCGGAATGGCCCGTCAACGCGCGTGGCATCAGGGTTCCCACCGCCAGGACCAGCAGCAGCGGTGTCCACCGGTGCTGCAGAACGAGGCGACATCCCAGCCCCACCACGACGGCCAGACACGCGGTCCACAACCAGGCGGTGGAGGCCTCGATTTGCCCCACCGACTGCACGAACGGAACCGGATCGGCGAACACGGTGCTCAGGGGCTGGCCGGAGGTGTCCGAGAGCGACAGCGGAATCAGCGCCAGCGCCGACCCGGCCCACAGCGCTGCGGCCGCGCTCGCGGTGCGTACGGCCCGGTAGCCGTCGACATCGAGCACTCCGGAGGGTTGCGGCGGTACCAGCACCGCTGCCACCAGCAGCGACCCGATCATCACCACCGCCGCCACTTCCCCGATCGCGGTGGCGGCCGGGAGGCCGTACCGGGTGAGCACTCCCGGATCCGGCAACCCGAGCAACCGCAGAACCTCGCTGCTCGACACGGCCGCCAGGGCGGCCGCCACCAGGGCCGCGCCGACGGTCCAGCTGACCATCACGCCGACCACAGCTCTACTGGTGCCTGCCACGGAAAACCTCGCCTCGTCCGTTGTTCGCCCGTTCCCGCCGGCCGAACCTGCAGGCGCGCGCCTCGCCGCCGAAATACTATGAAGGATAGTTGACGGTGCCGGCCCCCTGTCTTGCCCCTATGCTATGCATACATGCGCATATGACTATATGATGTGTGTGTCTCGAGGAAGGAACACGATGAGCCACGGACACGGTCACGGCCTCTCGCCTGCCCAAGCCACCAGCGCCTCCGGTCGACACGTTCGACGGTTGTGGATCGCCGTGGCCTTGGGTCTGGTGACTTTCGTGATCCAGGTCGTCGTCGGTCTGTCCACCTCGTCGCTGGCCCTGCTCTCCGACTCCGCGCACGTGTTCACCGACGTGTTCGGCATCCTGATGGCCGTTACCGCCATCACCGTCGCCCAGCGTGCCCGCACCCGACCGGACCGCACCTTCGGCCTCTACCGCACCGAAGTGTTCGCCGCCCTGCTCAACGCCCTCCTGCTGTTCGGCGTCGCCCTCTGGATCCTCTACGAAGCCCTCCACCGACTGTCCGACCCCCCCGAAGTCCCCGGCCTGCCCGTCACCATCGTCGCCGTGGTCGGCCTCACCATGAATCTCATTTCCTTTCTCCTGCTGCGCGCCGGAGCCAAAGAGAGCATCAACGTCCGCGGGGCCTACCTCGAAGTCCTCGCCGACATGCTCGGCTCGGTCGGCGTGCTCATCAGCGGTGTGGTGACCCTCGTGTTCGGCTGGCGGTACGCCGACCCGCTCATCGGTGTCGCCATCGGACTTTTCGTCCTGCCCCGGGCCTACAACCTCGGCCGACACGCAATCGGCATCCTGCTCCAACAAGCACCGAAAAGTATCGACATCCCCGAGGTCAACGCCGCCCTCAATGCCCTTCCCGGCGTGCACGAAGCCCACGACCTGCACGTCTGGACTCTTACCTCGGGAATGGAAGTGGCTTCCGCGCATCTGGTCACCGAATCCGACACCGACCCCACAGCCGTGCTCGCGGCGGCGCAAACTCTGTTGGCGGAACGCTTCCGCCTCGAACACGCCACCCTGCAAGTCGAACCCCACGAGGGCGAGGGTCGCTGCCACGAACTCTCATGGTGACCTGCGCGGGCCCCCAGCAGTCCGCGATGAACCCGACGCAGACTGCAACTCCCACGCAACGACGACGACGGGACGGCGGCGGAAGCCGTCGCCGGTCCGCAGACCGGCCGCCTTCAAAACAGGGTGCCTTGCCAGTCACCGGGATTGGTCTTCGCATGGAGCAGTGCGTCTTCGTCGTACCCGCCTCGTAGCGCCTCACGGATCGCCAGTGAGCGGCTGTAGCGCGAGCGTCCCTGCCCGTCGAGCAGCACATGACCGGAGAGTCGTCCCTGGGCGATCGCGTAGCGCACGTTCTCGCTGTGCGTGGACTGCACGAGATGCTCGGCTCCTACGCGCACGCACAACGGCTCGTTGCACTTGTGCTCGCACACCACGTTCGGGTCGAGCGGCCCGTGCACCAGCTCCACCGAGAATCGGTGCGCGAGCATGGTGCGTTGCCGGTTCTCGCGTTGGAAGTTGAACCGCCCGTACCCGTCGGGGGCACTGATCGCCCCAACCCAGTACCAACACGTCGGGGACTGGACGACCTTCGCCCAGAACGCCGCGACGTTCGCCGTCGACGGCCGCAGGGAGTTGTCCACCACCCGCCCCCGCAGTGGCTCCGACGACTCCGGTGCGACGTACTCGACCTCGATATCAGCAAACACGAAATCGAGCGACGGCTCGCCGTCGCCGCTCACGACCGGCGCCGCGTCATGACGCTGCGGTCACCGGTTGCGTGTCGTCGGCAGCAGACGCCGGGACCGGCGTGGCCGTCGCCGTCGCGGGTGAGGCGGCGGTGCCGGGGGCGGCCAGGTCGTCCTTGGCCTGGGCGATGATCTTCTTTGCTTCCCGGGTGCTCACGCCCAACACCGGGGCGAGTTCGAGGGGGGAGGCGTTCTTGTTGAACTCGACGATGGCGAGCGCATAGTCGCGTAGCAGCGCCGACTCCTGCTGCTGTTCTTCCGGTGTCAGGTGGGTGCCGGCCGACTCCGCTTCCGCCTTCACCGTCTCGATCTTGGCGGCGTACTCCTCCTGGATCTTCTGGATACGTCGATCTCGTGCCTTCTCCAGCTGCTCGATCTTGCGCTGTGGCGTGGCCGCTCGGGAGTCGAGCACCGCGTCGAGCTTGGCGAGCTTCGCCGCAGCGTCGTGGATCGGGGCCGCCAACGATTCCAGTTCGGCCTGCCGCGCCAGCACGCGCTCACGTTCGCGCCGCAGGTTCTCCCGCACGTTCGGGGCGGTGTGGGGACGCAGGGAGCGGCGAGCTGCCGCATTCGACGAGGTGGCCATGGCCCGGGAGTCTATCGGCTCGCCGCGCTCGCGGGGCGGTGCGCAACGCCGGTCTGTCGCGACGTCGACGTATCACCACCTCGGTCACCTCGCCGACGAAAACTCACCGCCCAGCTGACAGAGCAGCAGCTCTGCTGCTCTGTCAGAACCGTCGAGGATCCGACAGACCTGGTCCGACCTCCGGTCAGCCCAGAAACTTTTACACACCTCATGCACTAAGGGTGCGACGTGGCATAATCTGCCGCGTGATGACCGTCCACAAGCTCAATGCGGGGGACGGATATGTCTATCTGACCAAGCACGTGGCGACCGGTGATGCCACCGAGTCTCGCAAGGCGGATGCGGTCGATTACTACGTCGCCAAGGGCACCCCGCCCGGTATCTGGTGTGGCAAATTGGCTAAGAATGTCGGCGTCGAGGTCGGCACCGAAGTGACCGAGGAAGCGATGCGGTCGGTCTTCGGTGCAGCTCGTACCCCGAACGCCTTCGCGACAAAGCCCGGCAAGGGAGCGGCACCGGAAGAGTGGCTCGACTGGTCCAGAAACACTGCTCTCGGACGGGCGTTTTCGTGGTTCCAGAAGAGCCAGGAGTACGTCAACGACGTCGAAGAACTGTGCACCGCGTACAAGGCGCAGCACGGCGAATACCCCGACACAGAAGCCAAGAAGGAGATCCAGTTCTCCACTGCCCGCAAGCACCTCGAGCGCACGAATGGCGAGCGCGCCGACCTGCTCAGTAACGACGAAATCTGGACGTTCGTCGCCGACCAGTACGGCAAGGCCCGCTCCCCCGTCGCCGGTTACGACTTGGTGTTCACTCCCGCCAAGTCCATCTCCCTGTTGTGGGGACTCGGGGACGAGACGGTCAAGGCGGCGGTCGAGGAGGCGCACGCCCAGGCGGTGACCGAGACACTGGAGTGGATCGAGAATCAGGTGATCTACACCCGCCGCGGGGCCGGCGGAGTGCGCAAGATCAAGGCCGACGGACTGCTAGTGGCTCGGTTCGATCACTACGACAACCGCGCCGCCGACCCGAACCTGCACACCCACTGCGCCGTGTTCAATCGCGTGTTCGCCGAGGACAAGTGGACGAGCATCGACGGCACGATCCTGTACAAGGCGAACGTTGCCGGGTCGGAGAAGTACAACACCCGGGTGGCCGATCTGGTGGCCCGCAGGCTCGGTGTCACCTTCGCCCCAAGGCCCGATACTCCGGTCGGCAAGCTCCCGGTTCACGAGGTCGAGGGCATCCCGCTGACGCTCATCGAAGAGTTCTCGCGCCGCTCACAGATCGAAGCCCGCCAGGAGGAACTGGCGCGGGAGTACAAGGCCAAGTACGGCAAGAACCCGCCGAAGAAGGTGCAGTACGCCCACGCGCAACAGGCCACCCTGGACACCCGCAACGCCAAGAATCCGCCGCGGTCGCTGTCCGAGCTGCGGGCCGAATGGCGCCAGCGGGCCGAGGCGATCCTCGCCGGTGGTGACCCCGATGAGCTGGTGTCCGCGGTGCAAGGCGAACGTGATCGCCGACCGGAGTTCACCCCGGAGCAGGTACCCACGGTGGTGGAGAAGGCGATCGATACGCTCTCGCGGAAGGCGGGAACCTGGACGGTGTTCTCCCTGTCCGCGGAGGTCGATCGGCAGCTGCGCGAGTTCAGTTTCGCTCACGACGACGAGCTGCGGGCGATGTACGACAACGCCCTCGAACTCGCGTTGCGGGACTACTGCCTGCCGACCTTCACCGAGCAATATCGCGGACCGGAGCGCCTCACCGAACGCATCGAACGGGGCCTGGTGCGCAGTCAACTCGTGGACCGCGCGCAGATGCGCTACACCGCTCAGGCGGTCCTCGACGCCGAGGACTTCATGCGCCGGCAGGCCGAGACCAGTGATGAGCGCACCGTCTCCGACTTCGTGATCCGACGCCAGATCCGCCGCGCCGAGCGCAAGGCCGGCCACAGTCTCGGCGGCGACCAGATCGCCATGATCGAGCACTTCCTCACCGCGAAGACACGCGTCGCGGTTGCGGTCGGGGCGGCCGGTGCCGGCAAGACCACCGCCGCTACGGTGATCGCCCGCGCCTGGGAGAGCGCGCACGGAAAGGTCGTCGCGTTGGGGCCGTCTGCCCGTGCCGCCGAGGTGCTCGGAGACGAGATTTCGGTGCAGGGCCGCACCATCGCCGACGTGCTCACCCGCAATCGGGCCGGTATCGCGACCGGCATCGAGAAGGGCAGCTTGCTGCTCGTGGACGAGGCGGGCATGGCCTCGGCCCGTGATCTGGCGGACCTGACACGCATCGCGGTCGAGGCCGGTGCGGTGGTGCGCCTGGTGGGTGATCCGCAGCAGCTCGCCTCCGTCGAAGCCGGTGGCGTGTTGCGTGATCTCGCCGATCTGACCGGCGCTCCGTTCCTCGAGAAGGTGCACCGGTTCGCCACCAACGGCGAAGCCGACGCGAGCCTGCTGCTGCGCAGCGGCAACACCGAGGCCCTCGACTGGTACGAGCGCCACGACCGCATCCGCGAAGCCATGGCGCACGAGCTGACCGACATGGTGTTCGACGCCTACGTCGCCGACGTCGAAGCCGGCCACGTGACGTTGATGGTCGCCCCGACCAACGACCTGGTGCGCCGGCTCAACGAGAAGGCCGCCGCCTACTACCGCGCAGGCGGCACCGTCACCGGCCCCGGCGTCATCCTCGCCGACGGTCTCGAAGCCGCCGTCGGGGACGTGGTGGTCACCCGCAAGAACAACTCCAAGTACGTCGTCAAAGACGCCGACGGCACGAAGTCGGGCCGGGTGAAGAACGGTGACCTGTGGACCGTGGCCGAGATCGGCACCGACGGCTCGCTGCGACTGCGCAACCACATCAGCTCAGGTGAGGTCACCGTCGCCGCCGACTACATCACCGAGAACGTGCAACTCGGGTACGCGACGACCGTGCACCGCTCCCAGGGCATGACCGTCGGCCACTGCCACGTGCTCGCTGCAGCGAACATGGATCGGCAGTCGCTGTACGTCGCAATGACTCGCGGCAAACTCGCCAACATCGTCTACGCCGCCCACGACGAGCTACCCGACTGGGACTTCGAACACGCCCAGGACACCCACCCCGGCGCGATCGGCCTGCTGGCGAAGATCCTCGGCCGGGACGGCTCGCAGCGCACCGCCCACCAGATGATCGAACAGGCCCAGCGCAAGGCCGCCTCGTGGTCGCAGATCACCGAGGTCTACGAACTGGCCGTGTCCACGTTGTACGAGGACTACACCGAACAGCTCCTCGGCCGCATTCTCACCGAGCGACAGTTCGGCTGGGTGCACGACCTCGGCGGCTGGGAGGCCATCGTCAAGTCTGTCGCCCAGGCCGAAACCTTCGGCTGGGACACCCCGGGCATGCTGCGCGAAGCCGTCGAGGTGATGCGCGAGCACGGCCGCGCCGGACGCCTCGACGACGGCACGAATGCTCCCGGCCGTGTCCTGGCCGCAGCGTTGAAGGACCGCATCTCCCCCACCGACGGACCAGGGTTACGGCGCACCCGTAGGGACGACCTAGCGCGGTACAAGGTGCCGGCCCTGACGGACGCGGCGGCGCAGATGGACCCGATCCTCACCGCCTACGCCCGCGGCCACCAGCAGCAGATGCACGCCTTCATCGACTCCTACCTCACGGCCGCGATCGAGCAGAACGCGCCGTGGCTCGCCGCCGTCGGCAGCCCCGGCGAGAACCTGCGACGGATCAAGCTGTGGAACACCACCGTGCGCGACATCGCAGTCTCCCGCGTCGTCACCGGTGCACCCGACGACCAACACGACCCCCTGGCCTACCTCCACGGTGCCCGCCGCGAGAAGGCCGAAGCAGCGATTGCCCGGCTGACCACCCCGACGTCGCAGCGCAAAGGTTTAACGACGTCGGCCTCGCCGTATGCCCGCTACAGCGACACCGAATTACGCGCTGCCCGCCAGGCGAGCCTGCAACGGCTCACCGAAGACCGGATGCTGCTGGCTTTGGCGCAGGAGGAGCTCGCCCGTGTCAGCGGTACCGACTCCGCGGTCACAGCCGTCGACGAACGCGTCGCCCAGGTCGACCGCCAGGACCGGCAGATCCAGGCGGTGCGAGAATCCCGCGCTGCCCTCGACCGGCTGCGCACCGCTCCGGCCGCAACCGCAGAGCAGATCGCGGCAGCCAGCTCGGCGGTGTCGGCGGCCGAACACGCCGCACCCCCGGAGCGGGACTGGCCGATCATCGAACGCTCCGCGCAGTTCAACCGGGCCTCGGCCTCGCGCTACGACCGCGCCCGCGTCCTCGACGAGCAGGTGATCGGCCGGGTGCGCGACCGCATCACTCGACTGGGTGAGGGAGTGCGCACCGAAGAGAGCATCCTCGGCCAGATCGACGCCGAGATCGCCCGACGCGACCGCGAGGAAACACAGCCCGACGCCCGCCGGACCCGTCCCGAGCAGGCACCGCCACCGTCGACGAATCCGCACCCCGAGCTGGACCCGACACAGCGAGATTCCGGCCCCGAGGCACAGATGTGACACCTACAGACGAGCACCGCGAGATGAAGACAAGCGAGGACACCCGCCGATGGCTGACACCGACCGCACCCGCCGGACCCGCCCCCAGACGACCACGGAGGATCCGGGCGCGTACATCGATGCCCGCGCCGGTCGTCGCGGGACACCGCCCCAGCCCACCACGGCACAAGTACCACGGTCCGCACCGGTGCAGGCACGACAGGATGTCGTGGACGTAACGGCGTTCATCCGCAAGGTCGAAACAGAACGCAGCCAAGGCCGGCCCGCTCCACGGCCCCAGCCGATGCAGACCATCCTCGGCGCCTTCCATGGCTCCCCGGCCACCCAGACCACCGTGCAGATCCTCGCCGCCGCCGCGACAGCACGACACTTCGGCGGCGAGAAATCCGCCGCCGCCCGTAAATGGGAGAAGCTCGCGCAGGACAACGCGGCCCGACTCCACGCGCTGCGTGCCCAGCAGTACCGGCAGGAACAATCCCGGTACGTACAGGCCCAGCTGCCTCCCGAGGAGATCGACCGGCGCATCAGCGAACGGATCGCCGCCGACCACGTGACCGACCAGCGTGCCTTCGACGCTGCCGGTGCCCTGGCACTGAGCTACGTCGCGGTCAAAAGCCTGCCGCCGTTCGACAAGCTCGCCCATCTGTCTCGCGAAAACCTCGCCGCCGACGAGCCAACCGCTTTCTCTCATGACGTGGCGTCCAGCCCCGAGGAACAGACCCTTGTAGCCCAGACAGAGGACGTCACCGAAGAAACCGCGGCGGATCCCGGAATCGATCTCGACACGTCTCCCGACGCCGACAGCGGCATCGACGCGTCCGAGCGAGACGTTCATCCAAATGCCGCAGCCGAGGACGAACAGGATGCCGACGTCTCCGACCAATCCGAACACGTGACCCAGCCCGCACAGAAGACAGGTCTTGACCTGAGCAAGATCAGGACCGTACTGGAGACAGCCAGCCGAGGCATCTCCTCCGCGATCGGCCCGGTCAACGGCGACGACGAGGTGGCCGCGCCGCTCTCGTCTGTCGATATGAACCAGCTCAGCCACGAGTTGCTGTCAGCACTCGGGGCTGCAATGAGCGGACATCCTCAATCGGTGACGGAAATGCTCAACATTGAACACCCCCATAATGACGAACACCCGGCCGCGTTCGTCCCCCACATGGGGGTCGAACGCGGCCGGGAAACAACACTCGGTTACTAGCCGAGATAGGCGTGGTCCGCCGGGAATAGGCGAAGGATCGGAGCTTCCCTTGCCAGCGGGCTGTCCCGATTCCGGCACACAGGATGCACGACTCGGGAGCGGTACTCGCCGCGCTTACAGAGGTGCTCGAGGTCCAGCGAGTCTCACAAAGTGGTTATTCGACGTAAGCACCCGTGGTTGATGTCCACACGATGGCGCCGCCGGTGAAGGTTTGGCGGAGTCCGTCGGTCCCGTACGGTTGCGCCGCCGACGACGGGAATCCGAGCGGGCTCGCCGCCCCGCCGAGGCTGTTGTACAGGTCCTTGATCTCATCGCACACCTGGAACGGCGACGGCCAGTAGATCTGGCAGTCCGCCGCCACCTCGGCCGGCGCAGCGGTGGCTGTACCGCCGCCGGTCAAGGCGAGTATTGCCAGCCCGGCCGCGGCCGCTCCGGTCGCCATCCGCCGTCGCGTCTTCGTCACCCTGTCGCGCACGTGCATATACCCGCTCCTTCACCTGTTTTCGGGGTCGCTGCTCCCTAGGGGACCATCGCTCGAGGCGGCGATGATCTTGTCTGTCTAGCGCCGAATGCCGGGTTTCGTGTCTGTTTAAAAAACAAACAGGCCGATCGGTATTTGTTACGTAAGTGTTATCTGGTGCATTTGTGATTGTTGAGAAACCGTTTAAGTTGCAAGGAGCGATGGCGCCACCGCTGTACCTATCCACCCGAGAAGAAGTAGGTCACAGATGGATTCGCACCCCCAGCGGGGCTCCGTCATGTCCCGGCACAGATGGATGAGCCGGTGCCTGATCGCGAGCACCACGGTGCTGATGGTTGCCGTCGGAGGGTCGGCAGCCATGGCGCAGCCGATCGAGACGACACCGGCCGTCCCCACCACGACACAGTCCACACCGGCAACAACATCCCCGGACCTGGTGCCGCTCGACACCCCGGCCGACACCACCACCGCGGTCGATCCGTGCGCGGTACCGACCACCACACCCCCGGCCACCACCACGACGACTCCGCCGCCCACCACCACGACCACCACGCCGGTGGCCCCGACAGACTGCGTGAGCACCTCGGCGGTGCCCGAACCGGTGACGCCGACCCCGGCATCGGAGACGGTTCCGGAACCGGCCGCACCGCCGGTGACAGCCGCGCCAGAGCTAGAGCCCGCCGCACCGGCCGAGGAGACGCTCGCACCGCTGCCGGCAGAACTGCGGCCCGCTGCCCCGGCTGCCGATCAACCGATCACCCCGGATAATCCGGAACTGTCGTCCAAGACCGCCGAGCCGGACCTGGACTGGGCGCCGACGGAGAACCCGAACGCCACGCTCGTGCCCGGGCAGATGCGCTCCGATCGGGAGGAGATCCCGGCACCGTTCACCAAGGAGGACGCCGACAAGGCCGAGATGATGGAGGCGCAGGAGCGCTCCGCTCTCTCGCGCATGTCGATCGCGGCGGTGACCTGCCAAACCTACTGGCCGTCCCCATTCCAGGTGTGCGGCGCGATCCGGGACAAGTACAACGCCCTCGGTGGTCCGGCAAGCTTCCTGACGTATCCGTCCAGCGGTAATATCACCAACCCCGACGGGGTCGGTCAGCGGGTGACGTTCCTCAACGGCCCGATCTACTGGCATCCTGACACCGGAGCGCACCCGGTGGTCAACAGCTTCCTCAACCGCTGGGGCATCCTTCAGTACGAGGCGGCTGCCGGCATGCTTGGGTATCCCACCACAGACGAGATCGTGCACAGTGATGGGGTCGGGCGTCGTCAGGAGTTCCAGCGTGGCGCGATCTACGTGGCGTTCCAGAATGCGATCGGCTCTGCGATCCGTAATGGCCTGATCCGTGACAAGTGGAACGCCGTCGGCGCGCACGAGCCGGGGAGTCTGCTCGGCTATCCCATCCAAGACCCCATGGATCTGCCGGATGGGCAGGGCCGGATGAGCCGCTTCGAACGCGGTGTCATCTACTGGCACCCCACCACGGGAGCACACCCTGTCAGCGGCGCAATATTGTTCTATTGGGAACAGGAAGGATTCGAGTCTGGAGTATACGGATACCCTACAACCGACGAAACATCGGGACCGCTCTCAGTCAGTCAATCATTCCAAAATGGGAATATCTCAATCAGCCTTACAAGTCCTGTAGCGCAGACGTTCTACGACTGCACTCTAGGCGATGAACTTCCGCATGTGTCTTCTCATGAACCAGATACTGTGAATATAGTAACAACAGGAAGTTGCACCGATCCGAAACGTAAGATCGAAGCGAAAGTGGAGTTGTGGCATAAGCCTGATTGTGGATTCGGTGGGTGCGTGCTGAGAAAGGCAACCGAAACAGGTTCCGTAGGTGACGGTTCAAATCCAATGGTTCAGGAAGAGTTAGAATTTCCGACCAACATGGAGTGTCGACCTGGGACCTACTACGCCAAAACGGACTGGAAAATCACAAACGATAATGGAGGGGTGCTGGAAACCACAATACGGACCAGGGATGTCAAGCTAGGTTACGGAACCGGAGGGCTAGACAAGCTCTGCGGTGGAGGCTATTCCTAGTCGTCTAGGATTGTGTGGAGGCGACTAGGGTAGTCGCCTCCACACAATCCCTAGTGGAGTTCACTCTCTAGGAAGGTTCAATTCGAGCATCACATGGGACGCGCATCCATGCAGTGCTAACGGCTGACCACTCTCCTACCCCGGGATAGGGACCGGATTGGCTATGGGTTACACCCGTTCCATCTACTGTGTGAAATGGAAATTGAGACAGATGTGGGTGGGCTAGCAGCAACCCTGCTGGGGACAGGAACACCGCGTCATATTGGTACGAAATAGCTGTCCAGTCGGGATAATTTTTCCCAGAGTTCTTCTCGGGCGCCAAGTTGATCAGGTTGATCCAATCTTTTAACCCATCAATCTGAGCGAGGCGGACTAGTTTTGTGTTGAAGATAATTGTTGATCGAATTTTATTTGATGACCTTCCCCTCCATGTGTCCGATTTTGGTCCAGTAATTGGCGCAGTCCAGAAGGCGCCGCCAGGGAGCGTGCTCACAGGAACCCTGTTGAATATTGAAACATTTCGGAATCGTGTCAAATCTCCGTAGTGAACCTGAGGTGAATCGAAGGGGATGGACTTAAAGACAAGATGCTCAAGAGCTAGAGCTAGGTTTCGATCCAAATCAACCTTGAAATCCTCCCTCGTAACAGCTTCCGGAACGTCTGAGTAAAGATATTCGCTCACGGCTCGCGCAACGCGATTAGATATAAACGCCGCCGCACGCTCTTCGATTTGAGTTCGCAAGTACTCTTCGGACCGTTGATATTCTTTCTGAAGAGACGAAAGAAAAATTCGTCCGGGGACAGTGTCATTTAGTGTGTCTTCAAAGCTGCTCATGACGGGACCCCTCCTGTGATGCAGTGAAGGTTCTATTAATAGCAGACAGGGCGGGCTGGGATCAGCCATCGCTAGGTCTTTCTAAATTCTTACCGCGCAGGGGTAAAAGCAGCTAGGAGCGTGTCAAGGACAGCTGTAGGGATGGGATCCGACGCCATAGCCGGCCAGCCCATAAAGGTGCGGTCAGCTTTGGCGTTGGCCATTGGTCCGGTGTCGCCGTCGAGGATGACCCGCAGGTGGGGTTCGAGGTGCTGGATCCACCACGCGGACATAGCTGACATGGAGTCGGAGGCGCGTGCTTCTTCCCACGCCTGGTGCAGTGCGGTCAGTCGAGCGACGACCTCGGGGTAGGCCCACCATCTCGGGTCCCAGGACAGGCCGCCGTCGTTGTCGCTGATCCGGCGGCGGATCACGGGGATGAAAAAGCCTTCGACGAACTCGATGACGTTCTTGAACTTCGGCTGTTTTTTCTCGGGTTCGTCTTCGTTCTGACCGTCGTATTTGGCCGGCTGTTCTTCTGCGAACTCGTCGTCGTCGTATTCGTCGGCGGGGTCGTAGTCATCTGTGGCGTCGAAGTCGTCGCCGTCGGGTGCTTCGTTGGTGGTGTCCCATTCGTCGGGGGCTGCGGTGTTGATTTCGACCATGGTCAGTCCTTCGTCAGAAATTCGGAGTGGAAGAGCCGGTCGGCGCGTGAGGTGTCCGGCGCCGGTTCGATGGGGATCGGTGGCGTATCGGCCCGATCCTCGGTGTGCATCTCCGCGGTGGCCGCAGCGCCGGAGCGATCGGATTCGCCGACGGGCAGTGCCTTCTGCTGGACAGGTGCGAGCTGCTTGCTCTCGCGCTGGGATTGCCGAATCGCTTCGGCGAACGGCGAGTTCCCCCAGAACGCCTTGCGGACCAGGATCGGGGTGGAGCCGCCGATCGTCACCAGGGCACGGGTTTTCGGCAGTGCCCGCAGGTCCCGCTTTTCGAAGATGGTTTCCTTCTGCCAGCTGCTCGACACGCTCGCCTGACCGTTGGACAAGAAGCCGGCGGGGCGACTGCGGGATTCGGTATCGACGTAGTGGGTACCGACGGAATTGACCAGACCGGACAGGAACGCATCGTCTTCGACGTTGCCGCCGTACCAGATCACGCTGCACGCATCGACCATGGACTTGAATGCTTCGCGGCCCCAGACCTTTTCTCCCTGGGAGGGGGACTGGAAGAAGGTGATGAGGATGATGCCGCGGCCACCGAAGTGCGAGTACCAGCGGGGCAGGTCTTCGATCTTGCAGATGTTGGCGGCCTCGTCGAGCACCGCGGTCAGCGGGATCGGCATCCGTTCCGATTCCTGCTGCTCGGAGTATTCCTCGGCGCAGCTCAGGATCTGTCCGACCAGGGCACTCGAGATCGCCGAGGACGAGCCGGGGCCGTCCTTGGACAGCGCATACATCGTGTCGGTGCGCGTGACGAACTCGTCGGCGATGAACTCCGGTAGGTCGTGAACGTGCTCCCCCTCTGTGACGGTGACCCTGCCGGACTGATCGGTGCCGATGACCACCCGCCGGTTCGGCAGGACCGCTTCGGCGTAGCGAGGCTCGTCCAACGGGGACAAAAAGCGCCGGGCCATGTCGTAGAAGCCGTCACGCTGCTTGGCGTTGACGGCCTGCTTGCCGCGCATCGTGCGCGCCAGCTCCGGATAGCCGTACTGCTCGAGCACCGCCGGGGGAATCTGCGACTGGGTGTGGGTCAGCCACTCGACCACATGCCGGATGTCCCCGCCGGCCAGGGACGCGGCGAGCAGGTAGGAGGCGAACAGGTCCCGGGCGTTGCCGTCGAAGTAGGCATCGACACGGGCACCGGCGTCGGTGGCGGCGGAGATGAAGTAGCCGCACACCGCAGCAGCGGAGGGCAGGTCGGTCACGGTGCGCAGCGGGTTGAACCAGAAGCTCGCGCGTTCGTGCCGGTTGCCGGTGCTCACCCCTTGCAGGTCGAACACCCACACCCGCCCGCTCTGGCGGCGGAGACCGACGGTGTGCGAATACACATCGCCGCGGTTGGACGCCACCAGCGCCGCACCTGGTGCGTGACAGATCGCGGGGATCGCGAAGCTCGCCGACTTGCCCATCCGGGCACCGGCGAAGGCGATCGCCACGAACTCCCAGGTCATGCGCAGGGTGCGACCCCCGACCACGGTGTCACCGAGCGGGATGCCGAGATAGCCGGGATGGCTCTGCGAGATGGCCGGGGCGAGCCGGGCGGCGCTGGCGGCGAGGTACTTCGGGTCGGCCTCATCGACTTCTCGCGGATCGACCATCGTGCGGGCGAGGCGGTCGATGCGCTTTTCGAACTGCTTGCCCTCGAGGGTCTCGAGCACCCCGAACCGGCGTAGCGCCCACCACCCGGCCCCGGTCAGGGCTGCGACCAGGACGAGCTCGACGCCGAGGATGATGGTTGCCCCGGCCGGCCAGCTCGTCGACCCGAAGGCCAGGGCGAACAGCAGGCCGATGGGGTTCCAGGTGGGGTCTTGGCCCCCGCCGGTGTTGTAGGCGATTGTCGGCAGGTACGCCGCGACCACGAGGGCGGGAAGTGCCTTGAGGAACATCTCGTCGGCGCCCGAGGAGGTGCGGGGCCGGTCGCGTCGCGTCTGTGCCATGTTCTTCCGCCTCTACTGCTGGAATCGGTAGTCGGTGAGTCGCCACCCGTCGTCGGTGCGGGTGACGGTGGTGCGCCACAGCTGTGGGGTCAGGCGGGTGCTGCGCCCGCTGGCGTGCAGCACCGTCTGGGTGCAGGTGACGTCGATGACGAGAGTGCGCATCCCCTCCGGTGCGGCCGGGGTCGAGTCGGCCCGCACACAGGTCGCGCTCAGTGCATCCTTCGAGGCCGCCCACTGCTGCCAGTCGGTGTCCGGGCGCACCTCGGTGCGGGTGCCGGATTCGGCCACGGCGAGCAAACCGCCGCCGAGATACGCCGTGGCCCGGATCAGCGCATCGGCCTTGCTCTCATCGATCGCGGGCTGCCAGGACAGGATCATCCCCATGGCCGTGATCGCGGTGTCGTCGGCGTCGATCTGCTGCGGCGAGAGTGGCTCGATCACCTGATGGTCGTCGCTGCCGGTGTGTGTGTGCTGCTGGCCGTCGGCGGTGTCGCTGCCGCAGCCCGCCAACGCGACGGCGGCCGCGGTGCACACCGCCGCCACGAGGGTGACTCGCGCAATCCTCACGGATGGTCCTCTCACTGGTTGATCGCCCGATACTTGGCTTCATCGGCGATGATCTTGTCGGCGTAGGGGCGGGTCTGGACCACGTAATCGGTCGCGCCGGTCGGGAATCCCCCGGAGGCCAGGACGGCGCCTTCGCCGGCGTTGTAGCCGGCCAGATACAGCTCGGTGCGCCCGTTCGGGGCGGACACCGTGCCGTCTGCGATCGCGCCGTCGATCGTCGAGGCGATGGTGCACATGTAGTGCCC